>DAOPXQ010000211.1:0-4224 GCA_035352395.1 Treponemataceae bacterium
CGAAGATGATCTGGTTGGCGACGTTGACGCCGCTCATCTTCACGTCGCCGAGGCCGGCGACCATGAAGTTGTCGATGAGCGAGACCATGCTCTGTACGAGCGCCTGAAGCATTACGGGCACCGCGATCATGAGCGCTTCCTTGTAGAAGCGCGCCGAACCTGCGTATTTCTTGATGTTCATGCGGAAGACTATAACCCATCGGGGCGCCGTGTTCCAGACGGCCCGGAGGCGCCGCCCCGGGCGGTCGCCCCGGCGGGTTTCCTATCGGTATTCCTCGCGGCTCTTGATCTCGAGACCGCGCGACTTATACCACTCGAGCGAGTCGGTGAACTGCTTCGCGATCTTGATATTCGTGATCAGCGGGATGTCGAGGTCGACGGCCATGCGCCGGATGATGTAGTCGTTCTTCAGCTCGGTTTCGCGGTTGTTCTTCGGGATGTTGATCACGAGTCCGATCTCGCGCGAGCGGAGCGCGTCGGCGATGTTGGGCTTCTTGTCCTCGAGCGGCCATGCGAGCGCCTTCGCGGGGATGTCGTTGTTCTGCAGGAAACGCGCGGTGCCGCTCGACGCGACGATCTCGTATCCCATCGCGAGCAGCTTTTTCGCGCTGTCGATGAAATCGACCTTGTCCTCGATCGGCCCGGTGGAGAGGAGTATCTTTCCCTTGGGCACTCGGAACCCGGTGGAGAGCATCGCCTTCATGAACGCGTCGCGGACTCCCTTGCCGATGCAGCCGACCTCGCCCGTGCTCGTCATCTCCACGCCCGCGACGGGATCGGTTCCCTTGAGCCGAGCGTAGCTGAACTGCGCGGCGCGCACGCCGACGTGGTCGAAGTCGAGCTGACTGCCCTCGATACGCTTAACCTCGGCGCCGAGCTGCGCGCGTACGGCCATGTCGATCATGTCAGTGCGGAAAACCTTCGAGCAGAAGGGCATCGACCGGCTTGCGCGCACGCTGCATTCGATGACCTGGATGTTCGCGCTTTTGGCGAGGAACTGGACGTTGAACGGCCCGGTGATCTCGAGCGCCGCCGCGATCTTTCTCGCCGCCTTCTTGATCGCCTGCGCGGTCGAGAGGTAGATGCGCTGCGCGGGAAGGACGACCGTCGCGTCGCCCGAGTGCACGCCCGCGTTCTCTATATGCTCGCTGATCGCGTAGACGAGGATCTCTCCCTTGTTCGCGACGGCGTCGATCTCGATCTCCTTGGAATTTTCGACGTACTTGCTGACGTGAGCTGGTTTGCCCGTTCCGACGTCCGATGCCTTCGCGAAGATCGCGCGGAGGCTCGCGTCGTCCCAGGCGACGCCGATGGACGGCGAGGGGCCTCCGGAGCCGGCGCGTATCAGCACCGGGTACCCGACCTTCTCGGCGAAAGCGCGGGCGTCTTCGGCGCTCGGGGCGTCCGCCCACGCGGGTTCCTGAATGCCGAGCTGATCGAGGACCGCGCCGAATTTATTGCGGTCGGACGCGCGCTCGATGTCCACGGGGGCGGTGCCGTACACGGGGATCTGAAGACGCGCGAGAGGTGTCGCGAGCGCCGCGGCGCCGGGTCCGCCGACCGAAAGGAGAACACCGTCGGGGTGCTCCGCCTCAAAGACGTCGAGCGTCCGCTCGAGCGAGAGTTCCTCGAAATACAGGCGGTCGGACGCGGAAAAGTCCGTGGAAGCCGCCTCGGGGTTGCAGTTGATCATGATGCCGTATTGGCCGACTTTGCGGATCGCGTTCAGCGCGCTTACGCAGCACCAGTCGTATTCGACGCTCGAGCCGACCCGGTAGGGGCCGGATCCGATCACGAGCACGCCTCGGTCCGCGGGCTTGACGTCGTCCGTCGTCCCTGACCAGGTCATGTACAGGAAGTTGCTCTTCGTCGCGAACTCTCCCGCTACCGTGTCTACCTGCTTTACGACCGGCTTGAGGGCGAACTCGCGCCGCGCCGCGCGAACCTTGTCCTCGCGGGTTTTGCAGCACGCGGCTATCTGCGCGTCGGAGAATCCCGCGCGCTTGGCGCGCAGCAACAGATCCTTCGCGGGCATCGCGCCCAGCTCGCGGAGCTCGCGCTCGACGTCGAGTATCGCGGCGGCGCACTCGATGAACCAGCGGTCGATCCGCGCGTACTTGTAGACCCGGTCGATCGACCATCCTTCCGCGAGCGCGGAGTAGACCGCGAAGAACCGGAGGTCGGTCGGGTTGCGAAGCTCTTCCTTGACGTCCTTGAAGCGGTACGGATGGCACGCGAGTCCCGGGGCTCCGGAGTCGGTCATGCGAATGGCCTTTTGCAGCGACTCCTCGAAGCTCCGCCCGAACGCGAGCGCTTCCCCGACGGATTTCATCTCCGAGCCGAGATGTCGGTCGACGCCGGCGAACTTCCCGAAGTCCCAGCGGGGGAATCGGACGGCCACGTAGTCGAAGGCCGGTTCCGCGCAGTATTTCGAGCCGCCCGACAGGCGGTTGTCTATTTCCGAGAGCGAGAACCCGAGGGCGACGCGCGCGGAGATGAGCCCGAGCGGGAAGCCGGAAACGCGCGAGGCGAACGCCGTGTTGCGCGAGATTCGCGCGCTGGCCTCGATCAGTCTGAAGTCCCCGGAAGCGGGGTCGAGCGCGAAGCGCAGGTTCGCGTCGCCGATGATGCCGAGGCATTCGGCCGCGCGGATCGCCGTCTTCCTGATCGCCTGGTACTCGTCGCCCGATAACGTCTGGCACGGCGCCACGACGATGGAGTCGCCGGTATGGACGCCGAACGGGTCGACGTTTTCCATCGGGCAGGCGACGACGCAGTTTCCCATCGCGTCGCGCAGGATCTCCAGCTCGATTTCCTTCCAGCCGCCGAGCCATTCCTCGACCTGGACCGACTTAGAGGACGCGAACGCGCGCTCGCAGCGCTCGATCAGCTCGGTCTCGTCCGCGCAAACGCCGCCCGAGATCTCGCCGAGCACGTCCGCGCGGAGCATCACCGGGTACACGGTCTTGGCCGCGGCCTGAATCGCTTCCTCTTTCGTCGTCGCGGCCGCGCTCGCGGGCACGGGGATCGAGGCATCCTTCATCAGCGCGATGAAGGTCTTTCGGTCGGTCGTCTTTCGGATCGTGTCTATCGAGGTTCCGATCAGCTGCACGTTATGCCGCTCGAGCGTTCCCTGTTCCTCGAGCGCGAGCGCGCAGGCGAACGCCGTCTTTCCGCCGTAGCTTACCAGGATGGAATCGGGCTTTTCGCGCTCGATTACCTTCGCGACGATCTCTGGCATTATCGGGAGGAAGTACGTCGCGTCGGCGACGCCCTCGGAGGTTTGCACGGCGGTCATGTTCGGGTTCACGAGGATGGTGCGCACGCCTTCCGCCTTGAGCGCGCGGATCGCCTGAAGCCCGGCGTCGTCAAACTCGCCGGCCTGTCCTATCTTCTGTCCGCCGGACCCGATGACGAGCGCGGCCTTGGGCGTGGTTATTCGGTATTCGTTCATTTTGCGATCCCTCCGTTGCGGACCAAGTCGATGAATGCGTCGTACAGGAATCCCGCGTCGTCCGGGCCGGGGTAGCCCTCCGGCTGGAAGAGGACTCCGCTAATGAGTCCCTTTCGGGCCGAGAAACCCTCGATCGAGCCGTCGGTGTTGTTGAGGAACGTGGGCGACCAGCCTTCCGGAAGCGAGGCGTCCCTGATCCCGTAGCCGTGGTTTTGCGCGGTGATAAGGCACCGCCCTCCGGCGAGGTCGACGCACGGGACGCTCGAGCCGTGATGTCCCTGCGCCATACGGAACGCGGTGGCGCCGCCCGCGAGCGCGAGTATGACCGCGCCCTGTCCGACGGCGAAAACCGGGACGTTCATCTTGAGTATCTCGCGAAGCGACTCGACGGTCTTTTCGCACGAGGTCGGGTCCCCGGGCGCGCCGCCGACGAACACCGCGTCGAATTTCTCCGAGGCGAAATCCGCCGCGCACGGCACCCTGAGCACGGACGTGTACTGGCTTACGAGCCGCCTGATCGAGGTATTCTTGATTCCGCAATCAACCGCGAGGATGGTCTTGGTTCCCGCGCCGTATCGCGCGTTGCGCTTTATCGAGACGTTGACGGGTTGGCTGTGGAGGCTCGCGGAACTGAAGGAGACGTCGCGGGTATCGGAGACGAGGATCTTCGCGCGCATCGTGCCGCGAATCGCGATTCTCTGGATGATCGCCCGGGTGTCGATCCCGGAGATACCGGCGACCTGCTGTTTTTTTAGCCATTTGGGAAGGGA
>DAOPXQ010000212.1:0-4219 GCA_035352395.1 Treponemataceae bacterium
CCAGTCGGGGAAAAAACCATAGTTGAACATCGGGCCGACGAGATGGAAGCCCGGACCAATATTCCCGAGCGTCGCGAACGTCGCCGTAAGGCTCGTGATGATGTCGTATCCCGCGAACGAGACGACGAGCGTCGATACGATCGCGAAGCCGAAATAGAGGAAAACCATCGCCGCGATATCGTAGACGATCCCCTTTTTCATGTACTGCTTATTGACGAAAATCCCGTATACCCCGCGCGGGTTGATGAGCACGCGCATCTCGGAAAGTCCCATCTTGAAAAGGGTGATGATGCGCCCGACCTTCGGCCCGCCCGCCGTCGAGCCCGCGCAGCCTCCGATCAACATCAGGACAAAGATGACCGTTTGCGAGAAATGGGGCCACTGGAGGTAGTCTGCCGTGGCGAAACCCGTTGTCGTGAGTATGGTCGCGGCCTGGAAGGCGGCGTACCGAAGGGACTCGCCGAAGCTCGCGTAGGCGCCGGCGCGTAGGCAATTACTCGCGATTAGGAGCGACGCAACGGCGAATATCGCGAGGTACGTAAGCCACTCGCTGTCGCGAAAGGCGGTCTTGAATTTGCCCGTCATGACGCGCCAAAAAATCGCGAAGTTCGATCCCGCGAGAACCATGAACACCGTGAGCACGACGTCGATATACGCGGAGTGGAACGCCGCGACCGATGCGTTCATCGTGGAGAACCCGCCGGTCGCCATGGCCGCGAAGGCATGGCACACGGCGTCTATCGCGTCCATCCCGCCCGCCATTAAAAGCGCCGCGCACACGACGGTCATCCCGAGATAGATGAGCCACAGGATCATCGCGGTCTGCGAAAGGCGCGGCGTGAATTTATCGACGGACGGCCCCGGAGACTCCGCTTCCATGAGCGCCCGGCCGTTGATGCCGAGAAGCGGGAATATGGCGACGGTCAGCACGACGATTCCCATGCCGCCGAGCCAGTGCGTCGTCGCGCGCCACAAGAGCAGGGAACGAGGCAAGGCCTCGATGTTGGAGAGGATCGTCGCGCCGGTGGTGGTAAACCCGGACATCGTCTCGAACAGGGCGTCCGGAATGGAAGGTATAAACCCGGAAAGGACGAACGGCGCCGCGCCGAGTACGGAGGCGCTCACCCAGGCGAGGGTTACGAAGAGATACCCAGCGCGAGCGGACAGCGAGACGTTTTCGCGCGCGCCAAGGTTCGTCAGCGCGAGAAGAAGGCCGCTTGCGAGGATCGGCGGGAGAAAGGACCTAAGGGCGACGGCGCCCTCGCCGAGGGCGAACCCAGCGCCGAGGCAGGCGAGCATGAACGCCGATACGATCGACAGAAGCGCCGCGAGGGCGCGGAAAAGCGAGCGGTATTCCATCACTTTCCCTCGAAAGCGGACTCAAGGCCGGCAATGCAGTTTTTCCGAGCCACGAGCCCGATGACGTCGCCGCCGGTCAGAACCGTGTCGCCCGAAGGTACCGCGATCTCGCCGTCTTCCTGGGCGATGAACGCCACGAGAACCTCGCGGGGAAGGACGATGTCCCGCAGGCGTTTCCCGGCGAGGGCTGAAGCCTCGTCGATCGCGAGCTCGACGATCTCGACGTCGTCCTCGTAGAAGCTGTGTATGGTCTTTATGTGGCCCTTGCGGATCAGCGCGAGGACGGTGGACACGACGACGTCGTTCTGCGAAACGAGGGCGTCGATGTCCAGTTTCGGCCCGAGCGGGAGGAATCGGTCGTTCTCCGTGATCGCGATCGCCTTCTTTGCCCCGAGGGCCTTGGAAAGCTGGGCGGTAATGATGTTCTTTGACTGCGAATCCGTAGCGGCGATAAAGAGGTCCGCGCGCTCCACGCCGATGCTCTCGAGCACGCCCTCCTCGGAGCTGTCCCCCTGCATCACCTCGATGTCCGGGAAAACCTGCGCGATGCGCTTGGCCTCGTCGGGGGAAAACTCGAGCACCGAGATTTCGGGCTTGGACTTAAAAATGTTCCGAACCGACGACAAAAAACTGCCCGAGGCCATCTCCATGCGATTGCGAAAGGCATGGATAAACTGCTCGGAAATCCGGGAAACGCCGACAACCAGGATGCGCCGCGCGGCCGCGGAAAGACCCTCAACGTCGCCGAGCACGTCGCGGAGCGAGGCTGGCTCGCCAAGCACGTACAGGCGATCCGTGGCGAGAATCTTGAAGTCGCCCCGGGGGACGACGATACGATTATCGCGAACGACGGCCGCGACAAGGAAGTGTTCCCGGGAGGATTGGCGAATTTCCGCGAGGGTCCGCTCGACGTAATCGTGAGAACTGGAAACGGAAACGGCCCTGAGCTGCAGCTGTCCGTCATGGAGGGGGATCACTTCCTCCGCGAAACCTTCCTCGATTATCTGGACGAGGGAACGCCCAACCTCCATCGCGGGGTTTACGAGATAATTAAGCCCGAATGCCTTCTGCTGGGCGGGCGAAAAGGCCGAATAAAAGGCGGTTTCCACGCGCGCGATGGTTTTCGTGGTATTCGATTCCGCCGCGACGAGCCCGCAGGCGACGATATTCACCGAATCGGAGCCCGTTAGGGCTATAAACCAGTCGGCCGTGCTCGTTCCAGCCTGTCGCAGGGTCTCGGGCCTGGTACCGTCATCGTTGATTACGAGACAATCCAGCTGATTATCCACCATGCGGGCAATCTCGGGGTTTTTCTCAATTATTACGACATCTCGTTTTTCTTCAATTAATTCACGGGCGATATGGATACCGATCATGCCGGCACCGACGATTACAACGCGCATAAATGTCATTATAGAGACGGCTCAGAGTATCTGCAAGTGCAGGTTTTTTTGTATTTTCTGCAATTTCTTATAATATAGCATGAATAAGTTTATTATATGTTATATAGTATTGCATATGAAAGCATCATATACGCGCAATAAGCAAGGATTCCATAGAGATATAGTGGCAAGTGCCGCGATTCTGCGGCTTGCACGGGTGATTGCACGGGAACGAAATGGGAAAAGCACGGCGGAACGGGAGTTGGCCATGCAAGTGAGCGGTTATTCGGCGGAAAACCGCCCGACAAGATAAGCATAACGGCTGCGCAGGATGCCATTCTTCTGAATGGTATATGGGGTGTATTTAATCGGCGACGACAGCAAGGTAACGAGCCTGATCGCCTCGTCCGTGGTAAGGTTCGCGACGCTCTTCTTATAATGATAGCGAGACGCGGCGTCTATGCCATAGACGCCCTTACCCCACTCCGCGTTATTAAGGTAAAGCTCGAAAATACGGTCTTTTCCAAGAATCGTCTCCATCTCTAAGGCTACGATGATCTCCAGATATTTCCGTAAATAGCTTTTTTCCGGCACCAGAAACAGGGTGCGGGCGGTTTGCATGGTGATCGTACTCCCGCCGTAAAGGGGGCGCCCGATCGATTTATTGATCTTCCAGGCGTTCTTAAAGGCCGCAAAGACGACCCCGTGGTGGTCGTAAAAGTTCCCGTCCTCCACGCGAAGAATCATGCGGCGCGTTCCGAGGGGAATCTTCCGAAGCGAAAGGAACCGGGAGTCACGCTCTTTCCAGCCGTAAAATACGGCGCGGTAGAGCCGAATCCCCGTAATCGGCGGATTGACGAACCTGCATGCGAATACGAGCGGAACGGTGATTTGGATGAATACCAGGTGAACGACGAGGGCGCATAACGCGATGTTCCCGCATACCCTGCCGATGGTCTTGATTCGCATAGTGAAGGCTACTCTACCCGATTCACGGTCATTTGCCAACGGGCATAAACATAGCAATAAAAAGCCCCCGCCTGAGGTAATAAGCTTTCCTGAGGCGGGGGCGGTCTATCTCGCGCGCCGATTACGCGCGCATAAATTCCCGCGCGGGACTTTATGCCCGGACGGCGTTCATGCCTTCCCTGATCGCCTGAACGTTCGAGGGAATGAACTTGTGCTTGGACTCGGGGAAGAAATCGCGGAGGATATCCTCTACGGTGGAAAGCGACAGGGCGCCGGTCTTCGCGGCGAGCGCGCCAAGGACTACCATGTTCGCGATCTTGGGGTTGCCGATGCTTTCGGCGATCCCGGTAGCCGCGACGGGCACTACCTTGAACTGCTGCTCAAGGCTCTTGCCGTCGTGGGTCACTCCCTCGGTCGAGACGAGCGAGGAATTGACGATCATGAGACCGCCGGCCATCAGGGTCTCGGCGCATACGGCGAGGCTGTCCTGGTTCATGACGACGACGGAG
>DAOPXQ010000213.1:0-4190 GCA_035352395.1 Treponemataceae bacterium
AGGAACGCGACGTACGCCGCGAGGATCGCGATCGACGCGAGCATGACGACGCCGCAGGTAACGTACACGGCGTTGCGCGTTCTCTTGCGCGCCGTGACGGGCTTATCGTCGGACTTCGTGAAGAGGAATATCGAGTTGAGCGCGAGCAGGGCGAAGAAGAGGCACGCGCACGTCAGGTGGATATACTTCGACACGTCGTCGTCGAGAAGGAATATCCCGACTCGCAGGCTTTCCCCGGTTGGCGTGAACGTGGGGAACGCGGCGACCCCGAAGGCGAGGATGCCGCTCGCGATCGAGACGCCGTTGTCGATGCGGTCGTAGCCCTTGTACGTGATCAGGAACAGCCCGACGGCGCACATTAATCCGACGAAAAAATCCCTCATGTTCGTGTAGTAGTAGTCGCTGATGGATGACTGAATTCGCAAGGGCGACTGAAGTAGCCCGCCGAGCATGACGGCGAACGGAAGCGCCATCCCGAGAATTCCGATGCAGCGCCTGAGCGTCAGGTACGATACGATCATGTCCGCGTTTCTTTTCAATTCCATTTTCCTCTCCTCCATGCTATAGTCGCCCAATGAGCAACACCGACGACGCCATATGCCGGCCCGGATGCGCCGCCTGCTGCATCGCGATATCCATCAGTTCCCCGATCCCGGGCATGCCGCTCGGAAAGCCCGCCGGCACTAGGTGCGTCAATCTCGACGAGGCTCGGCGCTGTCTGATCCACTCGACCCCGGACTATCCCGCCGTCTGCGCCGCGTTCTGCCCGTCCCGCGAGATGTGCGGCGATTCCGACGCGCACGCGTTCGCCTGGCTCGCGGAGCTTGAGCGTCTCACTGCCCCGCGCGATACCGAAAAAGTATAGCACGGTTTATCCAAGGAGCGGATTTTGCCAGCTATGATCGAACGGGCCTTTGCCGTGCCCGAGGACGAGGCCCGCGGAAAGCGCGCCGTAAAGGTAGCGCTTAGCGAGCCTCGCCGCCTCGCGAGGCGCTTTCCCGAGCGCGAGATTCGCGGCGATCGCGGAGGAAAGCGCGCAACCCGTCCCGTGCGTGTTTTTCGTCAGCACGCGCGGCGAGCTGAGCCACTCGTAACCGGAATTGTCGAGAAAGAGATCGTCGCAAGGACCATCGCGGAGACCTTCGCATCGGTCGTTAAGGTGGCCTCCTTTGACGAGTACTGCCTTGGATCCGAGCTCCATCAGTCGTTCCGCCGCGCGTATCATTCCCGTTTTATCCGTAACCGCGAAACCGCATAGCGCCTCGGCCTCGGGCAGGTTGGGTGTGACGATATCCGCGAGCGGAAACAGCGATTCCACCAACGCGCGGACCGCGCGATCGTCGAGGAACCTGAATCCGCTCGAGGATACCATTACGGTATCGATGACGACGTTTCTCGCGCCGCAGTCCGCGAGTGTCCCCGCGGTAACCCCGATTAAATCCGCGTTTACCATCATTCCTATTTTTACCGCGTCAGGTGGAATATCCGAGAACACCGCGTCGAGCTGCGCGCGAAGGAGCTCGGGGCTAACGGGGCTTGAGCGAGTTACGCCCAGGGTGTTTTGCGCGATCACTGAGGTTATCGCCGCCATCCCGTACACGCGATGCGCGGCGAAGGTCTTGAGGTCGGCCTGAATACCCGCGCCGCCCGTTGGGTCGGTGCCCGCTATCGAGAGCGCGGTTTTCATCGCGCGTCCGTTCTCGCGCGCTCGAGCGCCACCGCGCTTTCGCGCGCGACGGCGATTTCCGACGCTTGTCGCAGTTCCCTCGTCGCCGATTCGATGTTTTCTCCGCGCGAGAAGACCGCGGAAATCGCCGCGACTCCCGTGATGCCCGTCCCGGCGAGGCTTGGCGCGTTTAGTGCGTCGATGCCGCCGATCGCGATTACCGGTATGCGGACGGCGGAGCAAATTTCCGCGAGCTCTAGCCGATCAACCGGAAGCGCGTCGTCCTTTGACGCCGTCGGGAACATGGCGCCCACGCCGAGGTAGTCCGCCCCCGCGCGTTCGGCCGCAAGCGCCTGCGCGACGGTCCGCACCGAGACGCCGAGCGTCTTGCCTTCGCCCAGCGCCGCGCGCGCGCGCGACGGGTCGCCGTCTCCCTGCCCGATGTGAAGACCGTCGGCGCCCGACGCGAGGGCCGCCTCGAGGCTGTCGTTGACGATAAGCGGCACCCCCGCGCTTTTTGTAACCGCGAGCAAGACGCGCGCCGCTTCCGCGATTTTTTCGGGAGCAAGTGACTTCTCCCTCAATTGAATCATCGTCGCGCCGCCCGCGATCGCCCTCGCGACCTGGGTCGCGAGTTTATCGTTTGTTTTATCATCTGTCGCGAGCCACGCGCGATCGGTGACCGCGCACAAAAGGCAATCGTCTCTACGCATGCTCAATCCTCATGGCCTCAGCGCTCGCTGACCCAGTGGAAGAAAGCGCGTCGATCAGCCTTACCCGGAACGTGCCGGTGCCGATGAATGTCTTTGTGCCGATGCGCGAGGCCTCCTGCGATGCTTCCTGCGCCGCGATCTCTCCCGCGATGCCCATATTCGCGACCGCCGCCGCGGCAGCGTGGAACGCGTCTTCTGGGGCCGCGCCGCAGAACGCGCCGATGATTGCGGTTAGCATGCAACCGCTGCCGGTAATCGCCGCCATGGCGGGATGCCCGTTCGATACCCTGATGACGGAATCTCCCGACGCGACGGTATCGATGACGCCGGTGGATACGACGACCGCGCCCGTCATGCGGGAAAGCTTGATCGCCGCGGTCTCTGCCGTGGAAGCATACCCGTCGCGCGTTACGATTTCGTCCGCTTCCGCCGCGTCGACGCCCCTCGTTCGCCCTTTCTCGCCGAGGAGCGCCGCGATTTCGGAGGCGTTTCCCCTAATCACGGCGAGCGGGAATTTCTTGATGAACTCGCGCGCGGTAGTCGTGCGCAGCCGCGAAGCGCCCGCGCCGACGGGATCAAGCACAATCGGCTTTCCGAGCCTCGCCGCGGACTTGCAGGCAAGCCGCATGGAACGAATCGTGCGCGAGTTGAGCGTGCCGATGTTGACGACGAGGGCGTTCGCGATCGCGGCGATCTCCGAGACTTCCTTCGGGTCATCGGCCATTACCGGCGAGCCGCCGACGGCGAGGATCGCGTTCGCGCAGTCGTTTACCGTCACGTAGTTCGTGACGCAGTGCACGAGCGGCCTAGTCGCCCGGACCGCGGCGGCGACCGCGAGCAGTTTTTCCCTTTCGTCAGATGACATCGACTTCCTCTCCCTTCAGTATCTTGTTGACGTTGCGGACGGCGCACATCTTCCCGCACATCGTGCAGGTGTCTTCCATTTCGGGCTTCGATTCATCGCGGTATCTACGCGGCTTGACGGGGTCTATCGCGAGCGAGAACATCCGTTCCCAGTCGAGGTCGCGCCTCGCCTCGCTCATCTTTCGGTCCGCCTCTCTCGCGCCGGGAATTCCCTTCGCGATGTCGGCCGCGTGCGCCGCGATCTTGCTCGCCACGATGCCCTCCCGCATGTCGTCGAGGGTCGGAAGGCGAAGGTGCTCCGCCGGCGTCACGTAGCAGAGGAATGCCGCTCCCGCGCTTGCCGCGATCGCGCCGCCGATCGCGGACGTGATGTGGTCGTAGCCCGGCGCGATGTCGGTGACGAGCGGCCCGAGCACGTAGAACGGGGCGTCGTCGCAAAGCCTCCGCTCGAGCGCCATGTTCGCCGCGATCTCGTCGATGGCCATATGCCCAGGCCCCTCGATGAAGACCTGCACGTTGCGGGCGCGCGCGCGCCTGGCGAGTTCGCCGAGGAGGATAAGCTCCTCCACCTGCGCGGCGTCCGTCGAGTCCGCGTTGCATCCGGGCCGGCAGGCGTCGCCGAGGCTCAGAGTCACGTCATGCCGCTCGCAGACGTCCAGTATTTCGTCGAACCGCTCGTAGAAGGGGTTTTCCTTTCCCGTCATCGCCATCCAGGCGAAGAGAAGCGATCCGCCGCGCGAGACGATTCCCGTGAGTCGATCCCATTCCCGGGACTTGAATTTCATCGCGGCCGCTCGCGTGATCCCGCAATGGATCGTCTGAAAGTCGACTCCGTCCTCCGCGTGGACGCGAACCGTGTCGATCCATTCCTCCGGCGTAATCTCGCGGAGCGGCTTCCCGAGGTGGGCTACCGTGTCGTACGCGGGAACGGTCCCGATCATGGCGGG
>DAOPXQ010000214.1:0-4188 GCA_035352395.1 Treponemataceae bacterium
GATGGGAGGGCTCGTGTTCGGCTTTGCGGCCGGATACATTCTCCTGACGGACGGCGCAAACGACAGCGCAAAAAAAGGCGCGCGGTTCTCGGCGGCCGCGGGCTCCATCCCCAAAAAGGCCGCACGCTTCGCGATCGGGTTCGCCGGGATCGCCGCCATTTACCTCGGGCTTAAGGAACTTCTCCCCGGCGAGACGAGCCAGTACTACTCACTGTGCCGATTCCTCCGTTACGGACTCGTCGGCCTCTGGGGCAGCTGGGGCGCCCCGAAGGTTTTCCTTAGAATCAAGCTCGCGTAGAAATATACCGGTCGATGACCGCGCGCAGTTCGGGCACTGTATCCGCATAGCGGAGCACGGCGTCCAGATAGCCCGCGGGCTCGCCGGTGTCGAGCCGGGTTCCCTCTGTTGGGCAGTACACGACCTTTCCCGCCTCCATCATCTTATTCAACGCGTAAATGTGGAAATACTCGCCCGCCGGCTTACCTGAACGCTCCGCGGCCGCTAGGTGAATCTTCCATCCTTCCTCGAGAAGGGAGAAGAACTCCGGGGTATACAAGTAGCGACCGATCGATACCTCGTGGCTCGGCTCCATCCCGCGCGCGGGCTTTTCCACGATGCCGGAAACGCGGCGGCCGTCCTTCGCGATCGATAATACGCCGTAGCGCGACACGTCTCCGGGCTCGGTAACCGACGCCATGACGGAGCAGCCGGTCTCTTGGTACGCCTTCATGAGCTGCGCGGCGAGCGGCGTTTTTCCCATATGCAAATCGTCCGGATAGGCCACGACGCACGGCTCGTCGCCGACCCACGCCTTCACCTGCAGGAGCGCGTGACCGGTCCCCATCATCCGCTGCTGACGGACGAACGCGATATTCGCCTTCGCGGGCGCTATAAGCCCCAGCTGTCGGATCTTTCCCTCGCGCTCGAACACGCCCTCAAGCTCCACCTCGCGGTCGAAGTAGTCCTCAAGGACCTTTTTCCTCCGCGACGAGATGATAACGATGTCGGTAATCCCGGAATTGACGAATTCATCGACGATGAACTGAATCGACGGGACGTTGACGAGCGGGATCATCTCCTTGGGGATGGTCTTCGTTACCGGCAAAAAACGGGTGCCGTACCCTGCTGCGACGATTATTCCTTTCATGAAGGCAAGTGTAGCCGGAGCGTAGCCCGGTGTCAAAGCCCGCGTGATTTTCTTGTTGACGTCCGGGAATTCGGATTCCATACTGAATGAAAATCGTCGGAGGAAGAAAAATGAGATCGGTCATTGAGCTTCTGCACGAGGGTTCCCGCATATGGAGCGACATGCCCTATCTCGGGGAAAAAAACGGCGAAACCTGGGCAACGACGAGCTTTCTTCAAACGGACCGTATATCCCTCTCGTTCGCGGCCTCCCTGGTCATCAGGGGCATCAAGAAAGGCGACGCGGTCGCGATCCTCTCTGAGGGCAGGACATCGTGGGTGATCGCCGAATTCGGCGTCCTAAAGGCGGGAGGGATTCCCGTACCCGTGACACAAACGCTCGCGCCGCGGCAAATCGCCAGAAGGCTTGAGCTTTCTGGAGCGAAAGCCGTCCTCGTCTCCGAGCGGTACCTAAGGAAAATATCCGGCGCGATGAGCCTTCGGGGCGCGCGCCTACCCGTGGTGTGCATATCGGGTAAAAGCGCGGAGGCCCGCGAGGCCCTTGCCATGTGCGGCTTTACGGAAGGCAAGGACGCCTGGTTCCTTTCCGACATGATCGTGGAAGGGCAGCACGGACTCGACACCCGCCCCATCGCCGCCGGAAACGCCTTTGGGGGGAAACCGCTGATCTGGGTCATGCGCGAGATCGAGAAGGACCTGCGCGAAGGCGATACCGCGACCCTGTTCATAGACCCGGACGAGGAAGACAACCCCGAGGTTATCGCGGTAACGCACAGCGAGTACCTCGAGTGCGGCCTTACGGCCTGCAAGACCGGAGGCGCCGCCCGCGCATCCCGCATAGCGCTCAACGACGGATGGAAAACCCCGATTCTCTTTCCCCTTGAGACGCCTTTCGCCCATTCCGCCGCGATATACGCGTGCCTTGCCCTCGGGACGGCCATGCATTTCCTACCCCTTACCGAGGGCGGAACGCCGAGCCTCAACGAGGTTTCGCGCCAGCTTCGCTCGCTTAAGCCGGAGTACATACTCCTCACCGCGGGGATCGCGGAAGGCTTCCGCGCGGACATCGAGCGAAAGATCGGTGGAAAGGGAAAAATGGCCCGATCGATCTTCGCCAAGGGGCTCAACAGGGGGATCGAGCGCATGGGCGACGGCACGTCGCGCGTTCCGTTCGGGACGCGCCTAAGCTGCTATTTCCCCTGGAAGGCGGCGAACGCGCTGTCGTTTCCCGGCATTAGGGCCTCGTTCGGAAAAAACGCGCGCTGCATACTTACCGGGAGCGGCTTGGGCGACTATGAGTGTCGATTCTTCGGCGCCATCGGCATACCGGTCAAGCGAAACTTCGCGCTCGACCGAAAGTTCGTCCGCCCCCCCGCCGCGGAGACGGCGGTATTGACTCCCGAACGCGAAAACGCGAGGCTGTAAGCATGAAGCAAGGGCAACTTCGCGCGCTGGTCGCGTTCTGCGCGGCCGCGTGCGTCGCGACTTACTCCACGTTCGCGGAAAACCCAAGCGCGACGATATCGCCTCCCCCGACATACCTCATCATCCACTCCTACGACCCCGAGTACCGCTGGACGGAACTCATCAACGACGGGATGATGTCAAAGATTCGGTCCACGAAATCCCCAAAGCTCGTCTTCTCCGAGTACCTCGACTGGAAAAGATTCCCTTCGGATAAAAACATACTGAGACTAAAGGAACTCTACCGGGAGAAATACCGAGGAACGCGGATCGACGTCATACTGACGAGCGACGATAAAGCCCTTGAATTCGCCGTTCAAAACCGCAAAGAGCTGTTTTCCAACGCGCCGATCGTGTTTTCCGGCGTCTATCCCGAATCGGTACAGCGCCTTACGGGAGGCGAAAGCCGCGTCACCGGCGTCTACGAGGAACAGGATATCGAGACGACGCTGCAGTACGCGCTCGCGATTCAGCCCAAGGCGCAAACCCTCTACATCGTCAGCGATCTCAACGAGTCGGGGCAAGCCGTCGAGCGGCATATCAGGAAGACGATGGCCATTATGCGCCCGAACATGGCGATCTGGTCGCTCAGCCAACTTTCGGTCTCCTCGATAGAGCGAAACGTCGAGGACTTCGACGAGCGGGACATCGTTTGCGTCGGGACCTACTCGATCGACCGTTCCGGGAGAATTTTCACCGGGGAGACGCTGATCGGGCGCATCGCGCTGGCAAGCGGCACGCCGATATACGTGCTGAACACCCACCAGCTCGGCACGGGAGCCATCGGCGGGCACCTCCTCAGCCCGGAGAAAATGGGCGAGAACGCGAGCGGCCTAGCCGCGATGATCCTGAGTGGAGTCTCACCGGACTCCATCAAACCGCTTTCGGGCCAGAGCTTCGCGCCAACCTTCGACTGGGACGCGATCCGGCGATTCAACGTCGATGTACGGCGTCTTCCCAAGGATTCCCTATTCATCAACCGCGAAATCCCGTTCTTCGAGCGTTACCGACTCGAGGCCATGCTCGCCAGCGCGGTTATAGCGAGCCTAATCGCGATCGTCATCATACTCCTCTTGACCGCCCAGAGGGCACGCCGCCTCTCCGCGAGCGTCGCCCGGCAAAACCGCGAGATCCTGACGCTTAACGCCTCCGTCTTCGAGGCCGACAGCGAGCTCAAGCAGCGGTTCGACGAGATAAACCGAATAAAGAACGAGCTCGCGGTCAGCGAGGAACGATACCGCCTTTCGTCCATCGGCTCGAACGACTCGCTCTGGGACTGGGACAACGTCACGCAGGAAGTGCAATACTCCGCCCGGTGGTCCGAAATAACGGGCTATCCCGAGACCGCGGGCAAGCAGGTTAAGCTGACGGATATCCTGCATAAGGACGACAAGCCCCGCTACGACTCTACCCTCGCCGATCACATGGAGGGAAGGGCCGAGCATTTCCAGTGCGAGGTGCGCATACGGGCGGCGAACGGGGACTGGAAATGGGTATTGATACGCGGGAAGGCCGTCAAGGACGACAAGGGCCGCGCCGTTCGCGTCGCGGGCTCCATAACGGACATCGACGACACG
>DAOPXQ010000215.1:0-4128 GCA_035352395.1 Treponemataceae bacterium
AATCGACGATCGTCGAGGGATACTTCAACAACCGAAGCCTGCAATCGTCGCTCGCGACCTCTTACTATTACTGCGAATCGATACCCGCGAAAATGACCGAATTTGAAAGCCTTTTCGGCGATAATCAGCCATGCAGCGTAAAGATCGTGACGGGGTACCTTACGGAACTCGAGAAAGGAATGGATTTTGACAAGCCCTTGCGCAAAATAGTCGAGAACATGAACGCGCACGCGAAGGCTTTCGTGCAGCAAGCGGTGAATCAATTCGCCGAGGCGTATAACTTCGCGACGATCATCATAGAGGACAATAAAAAAACGATGCCGGATTTCATCACCAACATTCGCGCTCTTTCCATGTCATCGAAAAACCAGGAATCCTACGCGTGGCTCGAGAAAGAAATTGGAGTTTTTCGTAATTTTCTTGAAATAATGAAAAAATATGCTATAGTAGGGACGTTATCTGTTCCTGTCAGCCTCGCTGAACAAACGGAGAGTTGATCAAAACTATGGCTAAATCTAAAGCATCCGTCGCTGGCGCATCCGCGGAAAAACAGATCTACGATCTGAAGCAGCTCCTCGAAATTTCAAAAAGCCTTAACTCCGTAATCGATTTTTCCACGTTGATAGAAGCGCTTCTCTACACCTGCATGGGTCAGATGAAAACGCTCGGCGTCGCGATTTTCACGAAGAAGAATTTCGACGCGTCCTATTTCCAACTCAACCGAAACTACTGCGGCTTCGAACTGCAAAGCGATTACGACTACGCGATTCCCGAGGAGCATCCGCTCATCAAATTGCTGAACCAGCAAAATTCCTGCATGACGATGGACGACATCAAGAAAGCCGTCGAGCCCGACGGGTCCATCGATTGCCTCATCGCGCTCGCGCCCACGCTCGTCGTTCCGCTCAAGACGAAGAACCACATTAACGGCATTCTCGTCCTCGGCGAGCAAATAACCGCCGAGCCCTACTCCGCCTACGAAAAGGAACACATCCTCAACATAGCCTCGCTCGCGGCGATAGCGATCAGCAACGCCGCCCTGCTCGAGATGACGACGACCGACATGATGACGCACCTCAAGCTCAAGCATTACTTCTACACGGTGTTGATGGAAAAACTCGAGACCTGCGACTCTCAGGGAATACCGATGTCCGTCGTGATGCTCGACATCGATTTCTTCAAGAAATTCAACGATACATACGGACACGCTTGCGGCGACGTCGTGCTGCAGAAAGTCGCGTCCGTCATCCAGCAAAACACCCGTAACCAGGACATGGCCGCGCGCTATGGCGGCGAGGAGTTCGTCGTCATGCTGTGCGATACCCCGATCGCCGCCGCCGAGAAAATCGCGGAGCGTATCCGGTCGTCGATCGCGAACCTCGATATCCTCTACGACGAGCTTCACCTATCCCTTACGATCTCCGCCGGCGTCGCGGAGTACGATAAAGAGCAGGATTTAACGGCGAAGAACCTCGTTGACCGCGCGGACAAAGCGCTTTATACGTCAAAGCAAAACGGGCGAAACAGGGTCTCGATCGCTTAGCAAACGTAACGGAGACGAACGACATGAGCCTTCCTTGGTGGAAAACCGCCGTCTTTTACCAGATCTATCCCAGAAGCTTCATGGACTCGAACGGGGACGGCATCGGCGACTTGCCAGGCATCGTGTCCCGGCTTGGCCACCTGAAAGCGCTTGGCGTCACGGCTCTATGGGTCTCGCCCTTCTTCAAGTCGCCAATGGAAGATTTCGGCTACGATATCAGCGACTACCGCGAGGTAGACCCGATATTCGGCACGATCGACGACGCGCGCGCGCTGATCCGCGAGGCGCACGCGCTTGACCTAAAGATTATCTTCGACCTCGTCATTAATCATACATCCGACCAACATCCCTGGTTCGAGGAAGCCCGTACATCACGGGATAACCCAAAGCACGACTGGTATCTTTGGAAACCGATGCACGACCCCGTAACGGGAAAGGCCTTACCAAAGCCAAATAACTGGGTTTGCCAGTTCGAGTTTAAAAACGCCTGGTGGCCGAACGAGGCTACCGACGAGTGGTATCTTGGGACCTTTACGCGGCATCAACCCGAGGTCGACTGGAGGAATCCGAAACTTCGCGAGGCAATGTACGACGTCATTCGGTTTTGGCTCGACGAGGGCATCGACGGGTTCCGCATGGACGTCGTCAACTGGTACGTGAAGGATAGTCTGTTCCGCTCTAATCCGCCGTCCCTTAACGCCAATCCAGAGCTCTTTCAGCGGCATATTTACGACCGAAACCAGCCAGAAACGCACGAGATCTGCCGGGAGATCAGGAAGATCGCCGACTCGTATTCTGGGGACAGGGTCCTCGTCGGCGAGATATTCACCCGCGACGCGAAGACCTCGGCGGCCTATCAAGGAAACGGGAGCGACGAACTCCATCTAGCGTTCAATATGGAGATGCTGTATCTCAAATGGGACGCCCGCGCGATAGCGCGCGCGATTCAGCATTGGTACGACGCCCTGCCCGCGGACGGGTGGCCAAACTTTACCCTTGGCAATCACGACCGACCGCGCATCGCGACGAGATTCGCGTCCGGCGACGGGCCGACGGATAAGGCGCGCCTTCAGGCCGCGGCGATGCTGCTTCTTTCGCTTAAGGGAACGCCATTCATCTACTACGGCGACGAGATAGGCATGTCGAACGCGCGAATACCGCGCGAGGAACTCGTTGACCCAACGGGAATAACCTTTTGGCCGCTGCCGATGGGCCGCGACGGGGAACGGACTCCCATGCGATGGAACTCCGGCGAAGGCGCGGGTTTTACCGCCCCGGGAGTCGAGCCATGGCTCCGCCTTGGGGACAACCTCGAGACGGTCAACGTGGCGGCGCAGGAAAACGACCCTAATTCAATGCTCGCATGGTACAGACAACTTATCGATTTGCGTAAAAACACCCCGGCCCTTTCAGGCGGGGATTTCACGTTCCTGGAAAAGGGCGAACGCGGAGTCGTATCGTTCCTTCGCGGCGAACGAATCCTATGCGCGCTCAACTTTACGCGATCTCCCAAGAAAATCGCGTTACCGCGAGGCGGAACGGTCCTTTTGGGGAACCGCCGGGACGGCGGCGCCGCGATCGACGCGGGCACGACGGTACTTGCCTCAACGGAAGCCTTGCTGGTAAGTTTACGGGATGAGCCTTAAATCTTTAATCCGCAAGCCCTTTCGCTATGCCTTCTGGAACGCGTCCCTCGTCATCATCGGCATTAACCTCGCCGTTTTCCTCCTGAGCGTCCTTAACCCATACGTAAATTACTACCTTTCGATGAATCCCCTATTAGTGCTCTACAAAGGGATGGTATGGCAGGTGTTTACCTACCAATTCGCGCACGCGGACATCTCGCATCTATTCTTCAACATGCTCGGCGTCTTCATGTTCGGCATGTCCGTGGAGCGCCGCGTCGGTTCCAAGGAGTTCTTGCTTTTATACCTTCTTTCGGGAACGATCTCCGGGGTACTTTCGCTCGCGCTGTATGTCGCGACCGGAACCACGGGCGTGTTTTTACTCGGCGCCTCCGGTTCCCTTTTCGCCCTCATGCTCGCGTACGCCGTGCTGTATCCCTCGTCGATCATCCTCATCTGGGGCGTTATCCCCGTGCCCGCGCCGCTATTGGTCCTTGGCTACGCGATCATCGAGGTTTTTTACCTGATCACCGCAACCAATCAGGGAGTAGCCCACGGAACGCATCTTTTCGGCTTTGCCGCCGGATGGGCGTACTTTCTCGTCAGGTTCGGGATTAACCCGATCAAGGTTTGGACCAAACGCCAATGAAGTTCCCGGCGCTCGCGGCCCTCATCGCCATTATGGCGTCCGTTCCTACCGCGATCGCGGCGGAAGCCCCGATCGTCGCTCGCGCGCCCGTTTGGGTTTATCTGGAAAAAGTACCCGGACGCTTTGACGGCGTCACGTTACCCGAGAATCCTCCCGCCCGCGAACTGGACGAACTCTCGAGGTTCATCCTCGGAGGCATGGTATTCGGGTGGAATTTCACGTATGCGCCGGGGGACGCGTCCCGAAAAGTCACGGAAAGCTTCAGCCTTGAGCCAATTAAGGTTATAGACGATCGCGATCCAAGATTCAGG
>DAOPXQ010000216.1:0-4109 GCA_035352395.1 Treponemataceae bacterium
TATTTATGCGCCGCGCATTTATGCGCCGTGCTTTCAAGCGAAGCGCATTTATGCGAAGCGCTTTTTAAGCGCCATGGCAGTGCTTGTACTTCTTTCCGGAGCCGCAGGGGCAGGGGTCGTTGCGGCCGACCTTCGGCATGGAGCGCACGACCGTCACGTTGTCGGGATTCGCCTGGTTCATTTGGCCTGCGCGCGCGGCCCTGCTCGTGCCCGCGGGGGACGACGACGCGGCGCCGTCGAAGGTATTGACCGCGGTGTGCTGCGCGTTCACGGCGACCTGCCTTACCTGCCTTACGGGCGCGGCCTCGCCCTCGACGCGAACCTTCACGAGGAAGACGCGGGAGGCTATCTCGAGCCTGATGTCGTCGAGCATCTGATAGAAGATGTCGAAGCCCTCGAGCTTGTATTCGGTGAGCGGGTTCTTCTGCCCGTAGGAGCGGAGGTACACGGCCTCGCGGAGCGACTCGAGGTTTTCGAGGTGGTCAAGCCACTTCTTGTCGATCGCCTGCAGGTATTGGAACCGGATGAAGGTGTTGAGGTTGTCGCGGCCGGCGAGCGAGAGCTTGTTGTCCAAGTCCGCCTCGAACCGCGCGAGGATCGCCTTCTTTCCCTCTTCCGCGCTTTTCGCGCAGAGCGCGAGGTCGGTGTCGGAAAGGATAATGCCGAATTTTCCCTTGCAGTTCGCGATAATCTCCCGGTTCGCTTCCTCGCGGTTTTTCCTGCTCGCGGAGGCGTACTCGGCGACGTACTTGTCCACGTATTCGACGGCGGTTTCCATGACGCGGCCCGCGAGGTTTGAGTCCGCGAGGATGCCGTTGCGCTGTTCGTAGATGAACGAGCGCTGCTCGTTGAGGACGTCGTCGTACTCCAGGAGGTGCTTGCGGATGTCGAAGTTGCGTTCCTCGACCTTCCGCTGCGCGCGCTCGATGCTCTTGTTGAGCCAAGGGTGATATATCGGCTCGCCGGGCTCCATGCCGATCTTGGACATGAGGTTCTTGAGGTTTTCGCCGCCGAACAGGCGCATGAGGTCGTCGTCTAGGGAGATGAAGAACTTCGAGCGTCCGGGGTCTCCCTGCCGGCCCGATCGTCCGCGCAGCTGATTGTCGATGCGCCGGCTTTCGTGCCGCTCGGTTCCGATGACGTAGAGGCCGCCGAAGGATTTCACTTCCTCGTAGTCGGACTTCCACTTCTTGTACTCGTCGGCGAGGATCTCCGCGTACTGCTCGGGCGTGGCGTTCGTACCGGCCCGCTTTCGCGCGCGGAATTCGGGGTTGCCGCCGAGCTTGATATCGGTACCGCGACCGGCCATGTTCGTCGCGATGGTGATCGATCCCTTGGCTCCCGCCTCGGCGATGATCAAGGCCTCGCGCGCGTGGTTCTTCGCGTTGAGCACCTCGTGCCGCACGCCGCGCTTGGTAAGGAGGGCGGAGATGCGCTCCGACTTGTCGATGGATACCGTACCGACGAGTACCGGCTGTCCGCGCTTATGCGCGTCGGCGATCTCGTCGCAGAGGGCCTTCCACTTTTCCGTCTCGTTGAGGTATACGACGTCGTCCTCGTCGTTTCGCGCGACGGGGAGGTTGGTCGGGATGACGACGACGTCGAGGCCGTAGATCTTGTTGAACTCGACGGCCTCGGTATCGGCCGTTCCCGTCATGCCCGAGAGCTTCTTGTACATGCGGAAGAAGTTCTGGAAGGTGATCGTCGCCATCGTGCGGTTGCGCTGCGCGATGCGGATTTTTTCCTTTGCCTCGATAGCCTGGTGGAGTCCGTCGCCGTAGCGGCGTCCCTCAAGGATACGTCCGGTGAACTCGTCGACGATCTGGACCGCGCCGTCCTTGACGACGTAGTCGACGTCGATCTCGTAGAGCTTGTGCGCGCGGAGCGACTGGGTAAAGTAATGGATGAACTCGAAGTTTGCCTCGTCGAAGAGGCTTCCGGTGATGAGCCCGCGCTTTTGCAGGATGTCCTGGATGCGGTTCATTCCCTCGTCGGTGAAGGATACGTGCCTGCTCTTCTCGTCGAGCTTGTAGTCGCCCTCGATCTTCTCGCCCTGGGCCTCGTCGGGATAGAGCCCGGTGTCGGGGTTTTTCTTGGCCTCGACGAGCTGGTCGACGAGTTTGTCCACCTCGAAGAAGCGGGCGGTGTCGTCCTCGGCGGAGCCCGAGATGATAAGCGGGGTTCGCGCCTCGTCGATTAGGATCGAGTCGATCTCGTCGACGACGGCGAACATGAACTCGCGCTGCACGCGGTCCTTAAGGTCCCACTTCATGTTGTCGCGCAGGTAGTCGAACCCGAATTCGTTATTGGTTCCGTACGTGATGTCGCAGTCGTATGCCTTCTTGCGCGCGTCGTTATCCATGTTGGAAAGGATCGAGCCGACGGTGACGCCCAAGTAGGAATAGACGGGGCGCATCCAGTCGGCGTCGCGCTCGGCGAGGTAGTCGTTCACGGTGACGATATGCACGCCCTTGCCGGTCAGGCTGTTAAGGTACGCGGAGGCGACGCACATGAGGGTCTTTCCCTCTCCGGTCTTCATTTCGACGATGCGGCCGGAATTGAGGACGAGCGATCCGAGGATCTGCACGTCGTAAGGGCGCTCCCCAAGGACGCGGCGGGCGGCCTCGCGGGCGAGGGCGAACGCCTCGGGAAGGAAGGCCTCAAGGGGCTCGCCTGCGGCGTAGCGCTTGCGGAATCCCGCGGATATCTCGGGAAATTGCTCTGCTTTCATGGAAAGGGCCCAGGCTTCCTTGGCGTTGACCTCGTGAAGGAGGGGAAGGAGGGCTTTTATGTCTCGCTCATGCTGGGATCCGAAGAAAAACCGGATAATTTTATCTGATATCATCCGTCTATAATACTTAAAGACAACCTGGTTGACAAGCATGAAAATGAATTCTACCTTAACTGCGGAGGATCCATGAAATCCAGGCTTTTAGGCGTCTTTTCTCTTGCCCTTTGCGTCGCCCTCGCGGCCCTGTTTTCATCCTGCGCCGAGGAGACGGTAACCCGGGTAGACAGGGAAAAACTGTTCACGCTGTCCTATGGCCGCTTTGAGGATGAGATCGATCTCTTCCAGCTCGACTCGAACAGTACAGGCCCCGACACGCAGATCTTCATGCGCGACGGGATGTTTTACATCTCCAACTCCGGCTCGCGGAAGATCCTCCAGCTGACGTCGTTCGGCGACCTTCTGTCCGTCTACTACAATCCCGACGCCAATCCCGCGCCGTCGTTCGCCCTTCCGGAGGGCGAGACCGCCCCCACCGACAACGCGCCCGCCACGCGGAAGGCCGTACCGTACCCCTTCAACCACCCCGTGTTCCTTTCCGTCGATTCCGCCAAGCGGATGTTCGTCGTGGACCAAGTCCCGCCCGACAGAATCGAGTATAACAACGACGACCAGGTCGCGCTGAGGGACGTCGTGCTTCTGTTTAACGCGGACGGGAGATTCGTCGATTACATCGGTCAGGAAGGCCCCGGCGGAACGCCGTTCCCGCCCGTTACCGGCGTGTACAGCAATTCCAGAAACGAGCTGATCGTCATCACGAAGACGCAGGTCGGCATAAAGGTTTACTGGTTCGACGCGGAGGGAACGCTCCTGTTCCGGGTCCCCGTGGATTTCGCCGCGCTCCCGAGCCCGTACGACCGCGACAAAACCGTGATGCCCTCGCTCGAGAAAATCGTCCCGGACCAAAACGCCCGGCGCATCTTCCTCAAGATCGACTATTACGCCGAGATGATAGACCCCGCGACCAAGGCGAACGCAGGCATCAGCTACGACCGCAGCTGCGTGTATCCGTTCAACATCGACTCGGGCAAGTACGAGAATTTCATCGACGTTCCCCCGTACGAGGGCGTCGAGAAGAACGATATCGGGACCGTCTCGTTCAAGAAGCCCTACGAACTTCTTGGCATCACCTCGAACGGCTGGCTGTTCCTGACCACCCCGGACGCCGACGGCTATGCCCTCGAGGTCCTCGACGCGAATTCGCGTCGCGTGCATAAGCGAAACCTGGCGGTCGGCAAGGACGAGCTCGCGTATAACGTGCTTATGCTCTCGAACGACGGCATCATTTCTGCCTTGCTCGCCACGCCCTACGAGGCCTCGC
>DAOPXQ010000217.1:0-4072 GCA_035352395.1 Treponemataceae bacterium
CTCTCGTCGCGGTGCGTCAACGCGCTTCCGAAGAAGATACCGAGCGTGTCGTTACGGTATACAAATCCGCACGTTTCTCACCGAAAACCATCACCATAACGGCGGATAGCGCCGATGCTTCGACTTCCGGCAACTTTGTTTTGCTAAACGGGGATTCCCGGTCGGGTACGTATGGTAGACCAAGGTTTATCTCAGCGGGAATTGACGGAATATCCTCGGTTTTAGACGGGTTTTCCGCCGCTCGATCCCGGGGAACGCGGGACTTCTATCTAGTAGTCGGCTCTTTCATGCTTGCCGTGCTCTCCTTGGCCTTCATCAGTAGGGCAACCGGGTGGCGCCTTCTTAACCTTCTTTTCTCGTGCGCGTTTTTTTCGGTTTTCTTCATCTTGTATCGGTTTACCTGTTCAGGGCCTTTTTTCGATTTGTTGATGAGATTCCTGCCCTCGTCGATACCGGCCCGCCTCATTTCCCCGTTCCTGTATGCAGCCTTTGCCGCGCTCGTGTGCCTCGTCGGAAGCCTGATTGGGCTTTGGCGCCTTACCCATCGTTCTAAGTATCCGCCGATGGACGGAGTGTATCATGAATGAGTCACGAAAGATCCTTCCGATCCTTTTTCTGCACTTTGCGCTCGGTTTCGCCGCGTGCGCGGTGTGGGCGTTTACGCGCGGGCTGGATGTTGATCTGCTTTCGCCGTTCGTCTTCGCGTACCGTTTCCGTTCCGCGGTAATCGCGTTTATCGGCCTTTTGCCCACGCTGACTATCAGCGGTTTCCTTATGGGGTATTCGATCTCCTTCAGGGCCGTCGCCGGTGAGGCAGTGGGGCGTTGGTCCGACACGCTCCTGACCGTACTAAAGCACGCGTATATCCTGATGCTCGCGTGCCTCGCGCTGTACGCCGTTTTTGCCGAGGGTATATCGCCCGCGCTAACGTCGCGCCAGAAGCAGGCCGTCGTGCTCACGAAGGATTTTAAGGAATACATGCGCGCCGCGCGCCGTTTCGTGGATGACTCCCAACCCGCGCTCGCCGTCGTGCCCACGCGCGCCGCCCTGCAGGTATGGCCGGGAAATAAGGAGGCCCTGTATCTCCTTGATCAAATCGGCTATAAACAAGCCGAAGGGGCGGGCGGATCGGACGCAAAAGGGCGGGTCAGGACCGCTTCCGAGGAAGCCGTCATTCGGGAGGCGTCGGGGCTGACGGTCCTAGAGGCCCTTGATAAGGCGATCGAGGCCGATAAAAAGAACGACTATTTCAACGCTCATTACTACGCTTCGCTCGCCGCGCGGCTCGCGCCGACTACCGATCCCAATCACGACGTCGCCGTCCGTCTGGCCGCCCAAGCGTGGAATCGCGTTTCCGAGGGGCATGACCGCATACAATCCCGCGCGGAAGCCGACTTGTACGGGATCAAGAGAGACGGATACAAGGCGATTGGCAATCAGGATTACCTGCGCGCGTATTACATCTTCCTTGAACTGCGCGAGGCGGAACTTGCCACTAACGACCGACTTGGGGATCCCGACGTCGAGCGGTTCCTGGAAATTTCGCGGAAGGGCGTTCTTGAGTCGTTCTTCTTTATCGACGAGACCGCGAGCATCAAGATTTTCGAGTCGTCGCGCGACGTGTTTTTCGTGATTCGGCATCCCGACGGGAGCGCCGACGCGGTGTTCGCGAGCGGGATTACCTATACGAGCCATTCCGGGACCGATATGGCCTATCTGCGCGGATTCGAATTCGCGAGCTTTGACCGGAATCTCGGGCTTAGGTACCAGATATCCGTTCCTTACGCGAAGATGGTCGCGAGTACCTCGGGCGCGAAGGGTTCCGCGCGTCCGGAGATCCTGCTCCGCTCGGTGGACAGAAATCGCGAGGGAGTGGACGTGGTCCCGGCGGTAATTGCTGGCGCGGTTCCCGAGTCCGAGCGGAACATCCTGATGCTGTCCATGGATTATCGGGATTTTTCCCTTTTGGTGGAGGCTAACCGCGGTCCGGATTCAATGTCCGTGATGGATCTGTGGAATTTCGTCCCGAAAGCGGAATCCTACGGGTTTTCGAGAAAGACCTTTAACCTTGAGCTGATCAGAAGGCTCGTTGACCCGTTCCTTTTGCTGATCCTTTCGGTGTGCGCCCTGATCCTCGGCTGGCAGTTCAGGCTGGGCAAATCCGTGATGTTTAAATTCTGGTGGATATTCACGGTGCCGGTTTTCCCCGTCCTGAGCTATCTCGCGGTCGAGGGAGTTCGCTACGTTTCGCGCCTCTGCAACGGCGCGTTGATCGCGTTATTGCCTTCGTATCCGCTTATACCCGTGCTGCTCGCGTTGGTCGTGTGCTTCCTCGGCGTGTCTTTGGCTTTCTTTTCCCAGCGATCGGAATAGGCGCCCGCGGAGGTAATCCCCCGCGGGAGTTGCGCGCGTTCCCGCGCGGTTAGCTAGACCGAGTGGCGCTCGATGTGGGCGCCGAGGGTGAGCAATCTTTCCGTCAGGTTTTCGTATCCCCGTTCAATCTGATACACGTTTCGGATGACGCTCTCGCCGCGCGCGCAGAGCGCCGCGATTACCATCGCCATGCCGGCCCGGACGTCAGGGGACACGAGCTCCGAGCCGTGAAGGAGGCTCGGGCCCGAAACGACCGCGCGGTGCGGGTCGCAGAGCGTGATGCGCGCGCCCATGCCGATGAGCTTGTCGACGAAGAACATCCTGGACTCGAACATCTTCTCGTGCATGAGTACCGTCCCGTCGACCTGGGTCGCGACGACGGTCATGATGCTCGTCAGGTCCGGCGGAAATCCCGGCCAGGGGGCGTCGTCGATCTTCGGAATCATGCCGCCGAGGTCGCAGTTGACCTTCAGGTCTTGCTGCGCGGGGACGATGAGGTTCGTTCCCTCAATGTCCCAACGGATACCGAGCTTGCCGAAGGCGAGCCTGATCGGACGCATGTCCGGCGGGTTGATGTCGGTAATCGTGATCGAGCCGCGCGTTACCGCCGCGAGCCCGATGAACGAGCCGATTTCCATGTAATCGGGCCCGATGCGGAAGTCCGCGCCGTGCAGGCGGTCCTTGCCGTCGATCGTCAGGATGTTTGAGCCGATTCCGGAGATCGCGGCCCCCATCGCGTTCAGCATGTTGCAGAGGTCCTGGACGTGCGGCTCGCTCGCCGCGTTGGTGATGACGGTCCTTCCCTCGGCGAGGACGGCCGCCATGACGGCGTTCTCCGTCGCGGTAACCGACGCTTCGTCGAGGAATATATCCTTGCCCTTGAGCTTGTTGGCGGTAAACGTGAACTGGCCGTCGATCTCTACGCGAGCGCCGAGTTCAGCGAGCGCGAGGAAGTGCGTATCCAGCCTTCGCCGGCCGATTACGTCGCCGCCGGGCGGCGGAAGGATGGCCTTGCCGGCGCGCGCGACGAGCGGTCCCGCGAACAGGATCGACGCGCGGATTTTCTTGGAAAGCGCGAGCGGGATATCCGTCCTCGCGACGGTTTTCGCCGTGAGCCTGTATTCGTTCGGCGCGAGTTTGTCCACGGAGCCGCCGAGCGACGTGAAGATCTCGAGCATGACTTGCATGTCCTCGATTTCCGGTAGGTTGCGCAGGATCACGGCCTCGTCGGTAAGGAGCGCCGCCGCGATGCAGGGCAACGCCGCGTTCTTGTTTCCGCTCGCCTTGACGGTTCCCTTGATCGGGAAACCGCCCTCGATATGATATTCGTACATGTTCATTCTCCCCAAGCCTTAGCGAGTTCGATTAACGTTCTGGTCATGCGGGTCATCTGCGAAAGCGACGCCCATTCGGTCCGTGAGTGGTAGTTATGCCCACCGGTAAAGATATTCGGCGTGGGAATCCCGAGCTCCGTAAGCCGAGAGCCGTCGGTGCCGCCTCGGATCGGGCGCATGCGAGTCTCGACTCCCGCCCGCTCCGCCGCTTTTCTGAGCAGCGCGAGTACATAGGGAACCTGATCGACTTTTTTACGCATGTTGGCGTATTGCTTCGTTCGCTTGACGGAGACGCGTCCACCCGGGAAACGGGCCTCGATCGCGCGCGCGATGTCGTACTGCGTGACCTCCTTGTCCTTCACCAC
>DAOPXQ010000218.1:0-4067 GCA_035352395.1 Treponemataceae bacterium
TAGATGACCACGTCGCCCACCCGCGGACTTCCCCAGCGGATGAAATACTGGTTGCTGAACGGGTAGGGGACGCCCCAAGCCAGCTTGAAAACGGGAACGACCATCCCGTCCGTCAGCGTCGGACGCATGGAAGGCCCCGAGACCGGCATCAGGTCAAACGCGAAGAGTTTGACGACGAGGGCGAGTATAACTACGGAAAAAAAGAGCGCGATGTACCTTCCGGGTCGTTTCATGCTTAATCCATTCTAATTATCATGCGGTTTTCTGTCGATACATCACGTATGGATGTCATTACCTTTGTCACACCGGAAAACAACGCGCGCCGCGAGAGGTTTCCCGTTTCGGCCCCGTCCAATCGCGGAATAGCCCGTGCCCATCGCGCGTCGGCGCCCTCTGCGGACCCCGACGCTATTGGGCTTTTCGCGCGCGTCGCGGGAGCCGCCCCGGAGATCGGCGCCGCCTTTTCCGCCGTACGGTCTTTTCCCGCGGCCTTTCTGCTCGCCGCCTGCGTGTTCGTCGCCTCCGCCCCGCTTATCCAGCGAGGCATCGGCCATGAACGGCTTGACCGCATGGCGATACCCGCCGACGACTCGTCTGAGCTCGCCATGCGCGAGCTCGTCACGCCCGAGCCCGACGCATCCCTTCTCGCCGAGGCCCAGGCCGACGGCGTTCCCGACTTCATCCAGACCGTAAGCTACTCAAACTACAAGGTCCGAAGGGGCGACACGATCTCCACCATACTCGCGAGGACGGGGCTCAGGAACATGAGCACGATCCTCTCGGTTAACCGGATCGACAACGCTCGCCGCATCCGCTCGGGCCAGAGCCTCTCGATCCCGTCGATGGACGGCATCGTCTATACGGTAGCCCGGGGCGATAGCCTCGCGCGCGTGTCCAACCGCTATAAGATCCCGGTTAACGCCATATGCGACGCGAACGACCTTGAGCGCGAAACCCTTACCGCCGGGCAGCGGCTCTTTATCCCGGGGGCCTCGCTCTCGGCGAACGAACTTAGGCGCGCCATGGGCGAACTGTTCATGTATCCGATCAGGGGTCGCCTTACCTCGCGCTTTGGGTATCGCAGCGACCCGTTCACCGGTGTCAGGACCTTCCATACGGGGATCGATCTCGCCGCCCCGACCGGGACTCCCGTAAAGGCGACGCTCGAGGGCAGGGTCGCGACGACGGGGTATTCAACCGTGTTCGGCAATTACATAATCATCACGCACGACGGGGGCTATCAGTCCCTATACGGGCATTTGAGCAAGATCGGGGTCGATCGTGGACAGCGCGTCGCCCAGGGCGCGATCATCGGGCGCGTCGGCAATACCGGGTATTCGACGGGAAGCCATCTGCATCTCTCTCTATATAAAAACGGCAAGATGATCAACCCGTTTTCGGTCCTTAACTGACGGCCGGACGGCGCAATCTGTGGTATACTTGGGAGGGCGAGGTGAGTAAGATGCAAAAGGTTTCCATTTGCCATGAATGCGGGCGGACCATCGACAGCGATTTCCCGTTTTGTCCCTGGTGCGGCGCCTCCATGACAGGGGAGATTCCCCTCGAGGCGGCGTTTGACGAGGTCTTTTCCAGGATCGAAATTAAGCGCGAAAGTCGGACCGTGTCGCGCATCGCTAAAATGGAAGACGAGCTCGGCGCCCTGGATAAGGACCTCTCCCTGTTCCTCTCGGGAACCGCTACCTGATCATTTAACAGGAAATGCACATGAAACCCAACGTATTCATCGTTCTGTTTTCGTTTCTGGCGATTGTCGCCGCATCGGCCTACTCCGAAGTCTCGTTTGGCGAACCGGACGTAAACGCGCGCAACGAAGTCCTCTTTTCCGTTACCGCGGGCGTGCCTGGGGGAGAGTCGTACCGAACCCTGTTTCTCAAGAAAATCGATACGGGCGCGATGGAACAGCTGACCTTCTTTCCCGAGACCATGGAATCCCTCGCGGACGGCTCGATCTTGCAGGTGCGCAATCGCTTCGGCACCTGCCGGTACGACGCGTCGAAAGGCTCGTTCGGATGGATTTACGACGCGAAGCCCTTCCGCTCCGGCGGCAAGATCGGCTTTGGCGCATTGCAGGATATGGCCGCGAGCCCCGACGGTCATTGGCTTGTGTCCATCGAGCCGGTTTCGCCCTCTCGCGGGCGGCTCGTGCTCTACGACGTGGCGCGCGACGCGCGATGCGTGCTCGCCGATTCCGTCGATCGCGGCCCCGTACCCGTTTCCTGGGCGCCCAATTCATCGATAATGGTCTATTCGATCGACAACGTTCTGTATTTCTCGCGGCCGCAGGCCTTCTTCTCCGTTTCGTCGGTCGACTCGTCCTGGAGAACCCTCGGGCCGGGCGGAATCTCGGCGATCGGCTGGTATTCCGATTCGCGTTTCCTGTATGCCTCCGGCACCTCGATCTATCGCGTGCAGGCCTCCGAGCTTCTCGCGCGCTCGATCTATAGCCGCCTGATCGGCCCCGGGGAGCTTGCCGGCAAGCTCCCTTGCGAGTTTAATCCCTCAACGGACTCCTTCTGCGCCTCTCCCGACGGCAGCGCGGGAATTTTCGCCCGCTGCCTTCGCAACGCGTATTACTGCCCGCTCGTCGGCGACGATTATACGCTCGATTCGGCCCCGGCTCAGTATCCGTATATCCTGCTTCCCGGCAATACGGCGAAGATCATGTGTTCATGGTCGTCCGACTCAGGACCGATGGTTTTCGCCGAGTCCGTCGAGGACGGGAAAAAGGCGTTCCGCGCCTGGAAGATCTCGTCAAGCGATGGCGGGAAGGCCTTCGTTCCCGCGCAGATGCCGACGGGCGTCTCATCGATAACCCCTTCCCGCGACGGAAAGCTCGCGGCGTTCTCCGTCGGAGGGAAAGTCAGCGTGTACTCGACGGCGGCCTGGAAGGAGATCGCCTCGTTCAAGGACGAGAAGATCGTGTCGCTGTGCTGGGCCGGGGAGTCCGCTCTCTTTCTGGGCGGGACAAGCACCGTGCGTCAATGGGATTTCAAGTCCGGGGCCTCGTCGACCCTGTTTCTCTCGTCGGTCTCCGGTTTCGCGTGGGACGAGATGGGAACTTCCGTCATCGCGGACGCGGGCGCTTTCGGGCGTTTCCAGTGGGCGCTCTCCATGAAATGGACCGCCGCCTCTCAGGCGCGAATGCGGCCGACGATGGCCGCGAACGACGTATGGCGCCTCTATCTGGATTCGGGCAAAGGGTATTATACGAACATGATCTACGCGCGTTCCGCGACGAGCCCCGGAGGGACGACCGCCCTCGTGGCCGAGCCGGATACGCGCCTTGACGGCCTCGCGGCCCAGGCGGAAAAGTCCCGCGGCGACGCGCGCGTTTTCGGCCATGGGTCGCGGAGCGGTTATCGCCAGGTCGCGCTCGCCTTCGACGCGGTCGACGATCTGGACGGGCTTCCGTTGATCCTCCATACCCTCGACCGGTATCGCGTTCACGCGACGTTCTTCATTAACGGTGAATTCATTCGCCAGCATCCGGCGGCGGTCAACGAGATCGTGAAGGCCGGACACCAGACCGCGTCGCTGTTCTTTACCTCTTGGGATCTTTCGGGAACCGAGTTCCGCATCGACAAAGACTTTATCGTGCGCGGGCTTTCGCGCAACGAGGACGATTTTTACGACGCGACCGGTCAGGAGCTTACCCTGCTGTGGCACGCGCCATATTACGTCCTTTCCCCGGATATCCTCGCGGGCGGCGAGGCCTCAGGCTATCGGTACGTCTCTCCGGACGTTTCGGTCCCGGACTGGGTGTCTTTCGACCAGGGAAAGGCGTTGCCCGGCTCGTACCGTGACGCAAGCCAGATTATCGAGGACATAATGGCCTCGAAGAAACCCGGCTCGATCATCCCGATCAGGGTTGGCAAGGTCGCGGGAGGCCGCAAGGACTATCTGTGGTCCAAGATCGACCTGCTCGTCAACGCGCTCATGGAATCCGGCTACGAGATCGTTCCCGTCGATACCCTGATCAAGAACTCGCGTTAGTCGCCCGCTTTCGCGACGGTTACCGAGAGCGAACTGACCATGTCGGACGTGTT
>DAOPXQ010000219.1:0-4065 GCA_035352395.1 Treponemataceae bacterium
CTCGAGTCGACCGTCGCGCGCCTGTGCGCGATGAGCCGCGCCGTCGGCATCCACCTCGTGCTCGCCACGCAGCGCCCGTCCATCGACGTGATCACCGGCCTCATCAAGGCGAATATCCCGACGCGCATCGCGTTCATGGTCGCTTCGAAGATGGATAGTCGCATCATCATCGACCAAGTGGGCGCGGAAAAGCTCCTGGGCCGCGGTGATATGCTCTACGCGGGCGCCGTCGACCCGTTCCCCGTCCGCATCCAGGGCGCGTACGTCTCCGAGGAGGAGGTCGAGCGCGTCGTCGAGCACGTGAAGGGACTGTGGGAGCCTGAGTATATCGACGAGGAGATTTTTGTCGAGGACGACGAGGAAGGGACGATCGATCAGTCGCTGTTCTCGGACGGGGAGGATCCTCTGTACGAGAAAGCCCTGGAGATCGTGCTGCTCGCGGGGAAAGCCTCGGCCTCGTACATCCAGCGCAAACTCAAGATTGGGTATAACCGCGCGGCGCGCCTTGTCGAGGACATGGAGGCTCGGGGGATCGTCGGTCCCGCGAACGGCTCAAAGCCCCGCGAGGTAATCCACCACGTATAGTCGACGCGCAAGCGCGCGCGGATAGTTCCCGCGCGCGCTTACGCCGTTATTGAAACAGGAAGATATCGCCTTTCTTGCGCTCTTCCTTTTCGTGATCCTCGATCGATTTTTTCCAGTATCCAAGCTCTTTCTTTTCCACGATAAAGGTCGCCGTTTTCTGGATATAGCGCCGGTATACGGCGTAGGTGTCCGTCCTGAAACGGATAACCCTGCCCTGATCCCCGCCGAGTTCCTCCGCGTCGAGCGGGATTCCCTCGTTACGAAGGAATTCCTTGATGAAGCGGGCGTTAACGTCGCCAACGCACAAAAAATTATCGTGCGAGATGGTCCCAAGCACGAGACCTCCGCCGAAGGCCTTCGCGCGGATGCTCTTTTTATTGGCCCCAAGATGCAGCATGGAGTTGATGAGCAGTTCCATCGCGTGAACCCCGTAGCGTCCCGCCTCGGTGACGCTTACGGGCATGCTTTTGGAGTATCGTTGGTTTGCCAATAGGAAGTGATTCATGCCCGCGACGCCGGTAGTCGGGTCGAAGAGGCATGCCGCGACGCATGAGCCCAGCAGAGTCGTAATCTGCACGGGCTTTTTCGAGGCGAATTGCTCGCCCGGATGAAGTGTGATCTTCTCGAGATGCGGGACGTCCGGGAACGTTTTCATATGCGTTTAAGGATAACGTCCTCAGGCCCCCCGCGCAAGACCCCTTAGATATAGAAGCGAAGGTCCCGGTGATTGACCATGTCCCAGCGCTTTCCGATCACGTAGGTGCAGGTTATCGCCGTCAGCGCGTCGATCGCGGCCGCGATGGAGCAGATGAAGAACGCCGCGGGCTTGAGGATTAAGTATCCAGCCTCGAAGCCGCGCCCGTAGAGCATGCAGATCGTCGCGAGGGCGATATAGGGCCCGCCGACGGGGAATCTTCCGAGGAAAAACGAGAGCGCGATCGAGACGGCGAGGAGCCAGATCATGTCGTTAAACGCGATTCCAAGGCTTGAGTACGATTTCAAAATGACGATGAAGCTGACCGTCGTGACGAGGGCCGCGCCGCCGCGCCCGAAGATCGAGAACATGGGCATGGTGACCGACGAGATTCGCCGCCTGACGCCCACGCTTTCGTTCGCGTGGCGAATCAGCACGGGGAGCGTCATGTTCGCGTCGCCGGAGAAGAACGCGGCGAGCGCGGAGGCGATGCTCGCGTAGAGAACGCGATAGGGGTTTACCTTGCCGCACAGGAACCGGACGAGCGCGGGGTAGATAACGAACGCGAGCAGGAGGAAGTCGAAAATGAGCAGCATGATGAAGTCGGTGAAGACCTTGGACGAGAAGAGCGTTCGGAACTGGAGGACCCAGTTCACGGAGATCGCTATCATGCCGATCGCGAGGATGTCCACGAAGAAGCACATTACCGCGTAGGACACGCGCGAAAGGGAGTCGAACAGGGTGAGCGTCGCCTTGGACGCGTCCCGGTCGACCGCGCAGCCCGCGCCGGCGAAACCGCCGAAGAGGCAGAGCGGAAGGATGAAAAGCCCGTTCGTGAAAGCCTCGAAGGGGCTCGAGGGCAAGAGCTGCTTTAGGGACTCGCCGATGCCCACCTTGCCGATCTCCGTGGCGCCCTCGACGAATATCGGGATTCTCGACGGGTTCCGGATCAATACGCTGAAAAGCCCAGTGACGGCAAGGAGTATTGTCGTTATAATGATGATTGCCGTCGTTATCGCGCCAAGGCGTAACAGCGATTTGCTTTCCCGGAGCTCATAGACGCCGATCGTGAAGCTGAAGAACAGGACCGGGTAAAGGGAATAGCGGCCGAATTGAACCGCGAGGTCCGACAGGTATTGAATGGCCGCCAAGACGGCCGGGTTTTGCTGTGGTACGATGAGGGCGAAAGCCGCCCCGATAATGATTCCGGCGAGGTATTTAATCCAGATTTTCATGGAAATCAGGATACCTGATGCCGCTTTCCCCGTCAATCGGAAGGTTATGATGCATATTTCATTCTACGTGAACGCATTTGTGCCCATTTTTCTCGTTCTCGTCACCGCCGTGGCGAACCTAATCTGGCGGCGGGGCGGCGTGCTCAATGTCCGCTTTGCCTCGACGGGTTTGGTTTCCATCGCCGGGATGGGGCTTAGGACGGCCTATGCCGTTGGCTGGGTTTCCGGGGGATGGCTCTACCGCGCGGGCCTTATGACGCTTCTTTACCTCGGCGGGATTCTGTTCCTTTTTTTTCTCGACGAGATGACTTCAAGGCGTCGCATAGCGCTGTTTAAAATCGCGTACCTTCTTCCGCCGCTCGTCGGCGTCATAAGCGCCTCGTGTCCGCAGCCCGTCGGTTGGATGGTCTTTGCGGGCTTAGGCGTGGCGGCCCTCGTCGCGTACTCGACTTCCCTCTTGGTCGGATGGATCCGCGCGGCGACCGACGACCGCGCCCGGCGCGACGGAGAATGGGTCCTTATGGTCTTTACGGGCTTCGCGACTGGACTCGTCGTTTGTTGGTTTCACGCGCTCACCGGACTTTTCTGGACGATTTCCCTTTGGTATGTGTTTTCCCACGTTATCCTGAACGTGCTCCGCGTCCGCGAGCAGCTGTCGAACCCGGAGAATCAGCTGGTCATGAACAACGTTTTCGACGTCGTGCTCATCCTCGATTCCTCGGGGATGATCGTGCGCATGAACCGCCGCGGCTTTCAGCTTACCGGGTTGGGGGATTCCTCGATAAACGGGCGCGGGGTCGAGGCGCTCGTCTCGCACGAGGGGCTTTCCGACATGACGCGAAAGGGATGGCTCGATCGATACAGCTGGCTTGACAGCGGCTTCGGCTCAAGCAGAAGTCCCTCGATCGACGCGAAGATCCTGACGGGCACGGGCGAGTCGATTCCCGTCGACCTTCGAGTCGTCAAACTCGTCGACCTCCATAGAAAGATTACCGGGTACATCGTCTCGGCGACGGATATGCGCATTACCCACCAATTGATGAAGGAAATATCGGACCGCGAGTACGCCGCGCGCGATCTCGCGCTCTCGGAAAGCAAGTTCTCGCGGATGTTCATATTCAACCCGACGGGCATCCTGATCGTCGATCCCGAAAACCTAAGGATAACCGACGCGAATCCCGCGATCGAGGAGATCCTCGAGAGCCCGCCCGGCGCGCTGTCCGAGAAAACGCTTTCCGAGATTGGGCTTGAGATGGACGGCGCCGCGCTCGACTCGTTTATCGAGCGGCTTCAGATGGAGGGCTCGATCCCCGAATTCTCCGTCAACCTTCGGCTCGCGGGCGGCGACGTCAGGAACTGCCGGCTCTCGGCCGTATCCTTCGACCTTAACCGAACGAGGCGCATGCTCGTGTCGCTCGCGGACGTGACGGGTCAGGAACGGATGCGGGAGGCGCTCGAGCGAAAGAAAAAGGTCGAGACCGTCGGCATGCTCGCCGGCGGGATCGCGCACGACTTCAACAATATTCTCTCGGTTATCCTCGGTCACGTCGG
>DAOPXQ010000220.1:0-4055 GCA_035352395.1 Treponemataceae bacterium
CTAACAGCGTGCTCAAGCTCGCCTGGTCGCCGAACGCCTACACGGTCGCGACGAACCTGACGAACGCCGGCGCGACGTGGACCACGATGACGATAGACTCGAACCTCTTCTCCGGAAGCCACGTCTCGATGGTCGCCTCGGGCGGCAAGCTTTTCCTCGCGTACTACGACACCGCCGAGGCGGACCTGAAGTTCGCGCGCCTTACCTGGACGGGCAACGGGACGGCTCCCACGGTCGACGGTATCGTGTACGTCGATAGATACCTCTCGGTAGGAAGCTGGACGAAGGTCGGCATGATAGACATGGACGTAGGCGGCGCGGGGACCGCGCAGCCGTACGTCGCGTATTACTCGGATTCCTATAACGGAACGAAGAAGCCGATCAGGTTGGCCTTCCCGCGCTTCGACGCCGCGGCGGGATCGCTAGTTCATGGTGTTACCGGAACCTCAGGCGAGGACGATACCTATTCGGGCGATTGGGAAGTCGTCGCCGTGCCGACGCTGACGACGCCGAAGGGCGGCATGGAACAGTTCAACCACGCGCAGCTAGCGTACGCGCTTACTAATGGGTTGAACATGCCGATCGTCGGATGGTTGGGGGATAAGCTGGAGTACGCGAGAATGCAGCCGAATAACTGACCGCTAGAAACCCGTACCGTTGGACTCGATATACCCGCGAATATCGCGGGCGAGTCGGGCGGCGGCTTCGGGGTCGGCAACGGCCTCGCTCGCCACGTCCGAAACGGGGCGAGCGCAGGAGGCCGCCCAAAGCCTTACGTTGTAGGCCTGAATGTCGCGGGTATCAGCCGTGGAGTTGACGGGCGCGAGTCCCGTCGCGCGCGAGAGCGACCCTTGCGCCTCGGGCGCGACAAGGCGGGCGAGAAAGGCCATGACCGATGGGTTTGCCTTATTCCCTTTGGGCACGAAGGCAACGATCGCCGGAACCGCGAGCTCCCGGGGGCCTTTGACTGACGCTGAAGCGGGGATCGGCAGGCTCGAGAAGCGGGACATGGTCTTGCTCGGCATGGTTCGCCGGTCGGAGAGCGTCATGTAGGCGATGTCGCAATTGCCTGCTTCCAGGAAGGCGCGAACGTCCGCGAGGGTCATGCGAAACCATTCCGGATGGATTATGCCCTCTTTGCGCCAAGCGACGAGTTCGTCGAGGGTCGCGCGCAAAGGCGTCGAATTTAGCGCGGTCGCGAAGCTTTCCCCGCCGCGAAGCGCGCTTGCGACGCGGTCGCGCCCCTCGGCGCCGAATTTCGCTTCCGCGAGCGCGGAGACGAGGAGCAGTATGTTTTCGTCATTGCCTCCCGCGCAGACGATGGGCCAATGTCCCGCGGAACGCCGTCCGTTCGCGACCTTTAAGAGCCTCTCCAGGGACGCCTCGCGCGAATCGCCCAGCGCGGGTAAAAGATCGATCGAGCAGGCGAGCTCGAAATGGTCCAGCAGTATTGGAATCGCGTACGCAGAGCCATTCGGTTCTCCTTCGACGGTCCCGATTCGCCTTATCGCCGATGGCATGAGTCCGCGGCCAGCTCCAAGGTCGCGCGCGTCCGTTTCCCATCGCAAAACGAGGCCTTCGTCCGAAGCGGACGCGATATTATCCGTAAAGACGAGCGAGCATCTCGCAAGCGCCTTGCTTTGCGCGGCGAGCGGCTTGTCGGGGTCGAGGGCAATCTGTCTGAATCCGCCTTTCAGGCGCGTCAGTTCGGCGATGACATCTGGCCGCAATCCATAAAAAGCGATTGCCGGTTTCGCGAAGGCCAGGCGCGCGACGATAACTCCGGTAACGACGGTCGCGCAAAGCGCGATGATAACGATGGCAAAAAGCCACGGCTTGCGGTTTGTCTTTTCCATATAAATTAATTGTAATCCGCGGTTTCTTGTAACGCCATATCGCGTGGCTTACACTTACAGTGGCATGAAAAGATTCGCGCTGGGCCTATTGGCCTTCACGCTGTTTTCGCTGTCCGCCCTTCCCCTCGCGGCGCAGACTTCCGTCCCGGGGGAAATTTCCTCGCGGGCAGACGCCGCCTTCGCGGGGAAGTCCGCCGCGGGTTTGGAGTCAGTCTTGAAATCCTCCGTCGGGAAACCGTGGTACCCCCGGCTTGAGGCCTACGTAATGAAGCGCGTACGGCAATCCGTGATAGACAACGAGCTCGAATTCGCGCGCGACGCCTCGCGCGCGGTCATAGAGGTTAACCTCGACAACGCGGAGGCCGTGGAGATGTACCAATCCATTCAGGGCGGTATAGCGCGGCGTGATGAGGCGAATCGATTGGCCGCCGAGCGCGAGGCCCTTCTTGATTTCCGTCAGAAGCAAGCCGAGGAAAAGGCCCGGCAGGAGATCGCGAAGGACTACAAGACCGTCACGAATACCCTATCGGGAAAAAAGGTTTATCTCGAGCAGAACTTGAATGCCTCGTATCGCCCCCTGGATTGGGATATCAGCCTCGGGCTCGCGAACATCGGCGTGTTGCTCGATCGGGACACCGAGGCGAAATACGGGCTATCGTTCGGCGCTAATTTCCTGTATCGGGGCGACGTCGCGTTCGGCGGGGTGGAACTCGACGCCGGCGCGATGCTCGTCACTTTTACCGGCTCGCAATCGACGAGCTGGTCGTCGACGCTCTCGGGGATAGTCGGCCTGACCCGCCTGAATCGGTCGCTCGTGGCCAGGGCGGGCTTTGCCCTCTTTGGGTATCGCTATGGCGCGGAGGGACTCTCCGCGAGCCTGTTCGCCTCTCCGTCGGTCGGGATCGGCGCGCGCGACGCGCGTTTCGGGGATCGCCTGCTCGTTTCCGCGTGCGTCGATTATTACCCCGGCCATTTATGGACTCCCGGCATGCTCGCGGCCGCGGGGGCAAAGGCCGAAGCCGCGTTCATCGTCGCCGATATGGATGACTTCGATATCCTGTTCCGGGCCGCCGTTCGCGACACGGTCTTCATGCGCGACGCCGGCGCGCTAAACGACTTGAGAATCTCTTTCTCGATAGGGGTAGGTGATTATGAATAGGAAAAAACTTGATTCCGCGCTTATGCTCTGCGTCGTCGCGTTCCTTCTGGCGGTCCCGGCCTTCGCGGTCGACGAGCAGTTGGCGCAGCGCTACATGAACGCGGCGAACGACCAGTACTCCCTGGGAAATTACGCGAAGGCATATTCATACGTCAATACCGTGATGGACCTATACGGCAACGACCCTCTGCCGCAAAACGTGGAAGTGCTCGCCGAGACGGCGTACTATTCCAATCTCCTCAGGATCAAGGAAGGGCGGCTATACGCCGAGTTGGACGAATTGAGGGAGAAGGTCGCCCAGCGCCCGTTTCTCGCGACGGAACGCATCGCGAGGACGATAAACGTCATCGAGTCGCTCGAGGCAAGGGACTCGCGCGGGCCTAGCGGCGCCGGCGCCTCTCGCGCCGTGGGAGCCACGGCCGACGAATTGCGGCTCGCGCTGGAAAGCGTAAGGAAAGAAACCGCCGCGCAGAATCAGCGCGTCAACGACGAGTTCCGCTCCGAGCTTTTAGGCACGCAAAGGGACGCCTATGAAACGGCCCTGCGCGAGGCGAAAGAAGCGAACGGCGCCACCGGCCGCGTGCTCGTGCTGATCCTCACGCTCGTCGCGGGTATCTGCTTCATTATTTTCATCGCGGTTATCGTGAACCTTTCGGTTAGCGTTCGCGGGCAAAAGGCCCAGAACGAGAAATTCGTCGAGACGCTTAAGGTCGTCTCCGAGCTCGCGCGGCTTCCCGGCCAAACGTCGGTCATGCAGGCGCTTCCGCATGTCTACGGCCCCGCCGGAGAGGTGCGGATGATAGGGAGCGCGCTCGCGGAAACGGGGTTGCCGCCCGAGCCCGCAACGGAGGCGGAGCGCGCGGAACTCAGCGCGCTCGCGGTTAAGTGCCGCGATTTTGGCGCCCAGATCGACCAGGCGACGGGCCGCAAGAATAACTCGAAGAACGTCGCCGAGCTCGTGTTCAAGATCTCGCAGGAAATGGGATGGCCGCAGTACGAGTCGACCCTGTTTTTTTCCGTCGCCATGGTCTACGACATCG
>DAOPXQ010000221.1:0-4053 GCA_035352395.1 Treponemataceae bacterium
ATACTCTTTCACGACCACTACGGATCCCGCCCCGACGAGCGCCCAGCGCGCGCGCGGCATTTGGCTGGTCGGTGGATGCAGCGGGGCGAACTGGACGTCCGCGATCTCGGCGATTGACCTTTTCGATCCGGTGACCGCGACCTGGTACCCGTCGGTGGCGACGCTCCTCACGCCGGTGAGTTTTGCCGCAGTCGGGACCGGTGTCTATAACGGCGACCGGGTCCTGATCGTCGCCGGTGGGTTCGACGCGACGGGCAACGTTCGCAATATCGTTCAGCGCTACGACATCGATACGCAAACCTGGCTCTCGAATGGTACTGTTTTGCCCGCCGCGCGGGCAAACGTCGTCGGTGCGACGCGGAACAACTGCCTCTACGTCGTCGGCGGGACGACAGGTAACGCGACCGTGGCATGGGCCGGGAACGTGGCGACAACGGATTACGAGTACAACATCGCGGGCGATTCGTGGACTGCGAAAGTCGCTATCCCCGCGCGCTCGGAGATCGCGACCGCTGCGTTCGACGACGAAATCGTCTATGCGGGCGGGCGAAGCGCGGCGGCCAGTCCTCCCTCGACGGCAGTCGACGGCATTCTCACTATCCAGAGCGCGTTAACCGGATATGCTGAACCCGTACTGACGAGCGCAAGATCCGGTTTTTCCCTGGTGAGCTATACCCCAAGCAACGGTTCTTCGTGCCTCATCGCGCTTGGGGGCTTGAGCGCGTATGCCGGCACGCCAACGTGCTTCTTTTTTAACGCAGGAACTGGGTTCACGCCGATAAACGCCATGCAGTACCTACGGTATCCGTTCTCCGCGCCGTCCACTTGGCAAAACTGCGCGAACATGCCGGCGACCATTGCATTTGGCTCAGCCGTTGTTTATGGAAATACCCTCTATTACTTCGGCGGCACGACATCCTATACGGCATCGGGAACCGGCACGGTATACACCACCGACCTGACCGCCGTTGCCACCGCGACCGGCGTCGCCGCAAACAGCTGGACCACCATGGCCACGCCGATGTCCACCGTCCGCTACGGTCACGCTGCCGTGCGGTTTAATTAAGGAGAACGCGTATGAAAAAACTATTGCTCTTTATCGCGATGTTGTCGCTTTTCGTTGCGTCCTCTTTCGCGCAGGACTTCCAGTCGCAGGCGAGGGACCTTTACGGGCAGGGACGGTTTCAGGAAGCCTTTGACCTCGTCGTGCAAACCGTACCCGAGGCAACGACGAAAGTCGATCAGAAAGTCGCCGCGGGCGATTGCCTTACCGAGATCGGCATGTCCGAGTACCGGAGGCGGAATTTCAAGAACGCGTACGAGAGCTTTCGCAAGGCGCTCAAGTACGCCCCGACCAACTCGACCGCGACGCAGTATTACCTAAAGATACGGAAAGAGCAGGATGTCGCGAACCTCAGGAACGAGGCCGCCGCGGCGCCTGTCGCCGTTACCGGCGCGCCCGCTGGTTCCGAGGTGAGGATTGAGCAGGGGCAGGTTACGCAAACCACCCCCGCGCTGGGGCAGTCAGCGTCCGCTGGCGACGGAAATCTTAATGCCCTCATAAAGCAGCTTGGCGACGCCGAGGCGCAGCTTGCGACGCTCCAGAGTTCGGATCGCGCCGCAAAGCGCGATAATGAGCTCCTTCAGGCCCAGCTTGACCAACAGAAAGCGCTTCTTCAGCAACTCCGCGCGAGGCCCTCTGGGGAGACTGCCTCTTCGGCCCAGCAGGACGCCATCGTCAAGGAGACGCTTAAGGTAATGAACGAGGTCTCTCAGCGCCTCGCGAACCAGGAAGCGCCGCAAGTCGTCGTCCAACAGCCTGCGGGGCAGATCCCCCAATGGGTTCTTATCGCCCTTCTCGGTTTCATTGCCCTCTTGTTCCTCTCGGTGGTCGTCGCCGTCGCGCTCGTCGCCCTGCGCGCGCGCTCGCGAAGAAAGGCAAACGCGCATTATTCTGCCGATTTTACGCTTCCGCTCGACTCTCAGATCGTGGGCACTCCGTCTTTCTCGACTCCGCTTCTCGACTATCGCGGGGAACCTTCGGGCGTAGACCGTTCCCTTGCGGCTCAGGAGCCTGGCCTCAAGCGCGATCTCCTTAAGGCCGACCACCTCAATCGCCTTTCAGAGGAGGTTAAGAACGGAACCTTAAGCTGGGAGACCGTGCGGAAATACGTGACCGAGATGGAAACCGACCTGAAGGCTTCTATCCTCAAGATCGTCGAGGTCAAGCTCGAGGAGGGCGATCTCGTCGCGAACGAGGCCGTCCTTCCCATTCTCTTTCCCTTCCTCACCGATTACGACTCTTTCATCAGGGAGAAGGCAGAAACGCTCGCGCGTGTCGCGCTCCTTCCCGAAAAGGGCGCTGCGCGCGATGTTTTCGACGATGAGCCCGGTAGCCCGTTCGAGGTGAAAAACCTCATGGTTATCCCGAAGCAGCTCAAGGCCGTGCTGAAGGGAAACGACCAAACGCTCGTGACCGCAAAACTCGCGCGCGGGATCGCGAAGCATATGGGCTTGTCCGTGAACGACTGTCAGGATATCTATAAAGCTGCGCTTGCCCATGACGCCGGGTATCTCGTGCTCGACCAGGATAGGCTGCAGTCAATTCTCGCGAAGAACGAGATCAGCGATGACGAATTCGCCTTTATTCAAGGACACACGACGAAGGCTCCCCAGTATTTCGGCGACGTCGAGATACCCGAAAGCATACGGGAGGCCATGTACTATCACCATGAGCGCAATGACGGGTCAGGCTATCCCGAGGGTCTAAAAAAGGACGAGATCCCGACGTTCGCGAAGATTATCGGGCTAGCGGAAACGTTCGCCGCGCTGATCGCGAACCGGCCGTATCGCGAGAAGGTTGATTACGCGCAGGCGTTGGCGATCATCCGCGACTCTCGTTCGAAATTCGACCGAGAGATAATCGAGGCGCTCACGAAGGTCGTTCAAAGCAGTGGGGGTTATCGATGAGCGGCGCGATACGGGCCCTGGCGACCTTCTGGAACGAGGATCCCGATCGTTTCGTTTTTCTGCTTGAGGAACTCGGCGTTGAGCTGAAGGCCCAGGGTTTGGCGTCGCCCGCGATCGTCGATTGCCGAAACGGGGCGCTGCCACCGCGCTTTCTCCTCTCCGATGCGAAGTCTGAGCGCGTTCGCGGCCTCAAGGGCGTCGCGCGCGGCGAAGTACCGTTCGTGAAGGCAGCCGAGACGGATCTCCTCTCGAAGTCAGCCGTGTCTCCCGGGACGCGACTTTACTTTGCGCTCGCGGACGAGGAATCGGCCTCGAGGGTTCGCGCGTCGATCGACGATGTTTTTGTCGTCGTGCGCCCCACCTCGGAATCGACCTCGTTCCTTTTCGCACTCGCTCGGAATAATCCCTCGACCGAGGGACGTTATCCGCGCTATCACGTGCTCGTCTCGGGCGTCCCGAAGATAGAGGATGCGGCCGCCTTTTTCGTCTCGCTTCGGGACGAGCTATTAAAGGTAAACATGGGTCAAGCGGAGTATCTATTCGCCGGTTTTTATGACATTGATTTGGCCAAGATTGAAATCGCGCGCAGCTGCCGAGTGCCGTACCGCGATGTTTTCAAAGGGGATTCTTTTTATGGGCAACTTGCCTATGCGGCGAGGCATCTGTCGGATCGCGTTGAGCGCGTAGAGACCGATCTCCCTCTTTCGGGTTTTTTCGGGGCGCTCGCGCCGTCCTCTCCGTCCGCGAGGAATCGTTAGCGAGGCGTTGGCTCAATGCCCATGACGGGGTATCGCTTTCGCGGTACCCCGTTTTTATTTCCCGCGCCCCGTGCTATACTGAGAGCCGGATGATACATAAAAACGTCGCAACGACAGCCTTCCTTGCCGCCATGCTCGCGTTCGCTCCCGTCTCCGCGTCTTTGGGGGCCTTTGCCCTCGAGACCGAGGCCTCCTGGTCCGATCCGGACGTCGATGCCGCGCGTTTCCACGAAATCTGGGGATACCTCATGACGGGCGAGGAGCGCTACCTGGATAAGACCATGCCCGTGTCCGACGTCGGGTATTTCGGCGCGGGCTTGAGCGT
>DAOPXQ010000222.1:0-4044 GCA_035352395.1 Treponemataceae bacterium
CAACGGCCACATACCGCATACAGACAGTTTTTACCAGAATATCAAAGAATACACTTCCTGTCATTTTACTGAAATCCCCGGAAAAGTCAATCAGGACGGCGAAATTGAAGCCTTTTTCCGCAAATCGCGCAAGGCGCAAATTAAGCGTCGAAACGTCGCCGGGATACTCGCTTGGGCGTTTATCCGCGCCAGGGGACCGATTGAAGGTTACGATACCCGGTACGAGATTCATGCGCCTCGACGCCTCCAGAACCGAGTCGAAAAGGCGATCGTGCCCGACGTGAGGGCCATCAAACCCCCCGATAGTCAGGGCGCTTCCGGAGGATTTACTCATGATCTCGTCGAAATAGCTCTTTGACTCGTCGGTATGGAGCAAGTCCCATCTAATTACCCTCATTTTGCGGTTACTCCGACATCAATGGATGGAACAACGAATTCATATCGCACGCGATCGCGATCTATGGTAACCATACCGACGAACAATCCCTCGCAAAAAACGGTTTTAAGTCCCGGGGTCGTCTCGCTGAACCAACTTGGCTCAGGGTTCTTTCCATTGGAAAAAGCATGTAATTTTTCGCTCGTTAGCGATACCGGGCATAATCCGATTATTCGCGAATAATCAGGCGTTAGTCGGATCACGGAATCAAGGATATCGCTTTCGGGAACGCGGGGAGGTTTGTCGCCTATCCCGTATTTCGCCGGGGGTACCGTACCGAAAGGTGTCAGCATGGAGTATCCCGCCGCGCGCTCAAGGTAAAAAGGACCGATTCTCGTTCGGCGCAAAGCGGCAAGATGAGCGCAGGACGAAGCCTCTGTCGCGATATCCCTCGCGAGGGATCGGATATACGTACCCTTGGAACACGAGACGCGGATAGCGAGGTCGCGTACGGGCGAACCACATTTGGCGGGATTACCCCGCTCGTCCAATGCGGAAAGCGACTCGATTGAGTGAATGGTCACGGCGCGCGGCGGCATGTCGACGCTCTCGCCTCGCCGAGTCCGGTCCGATGCCCGTTGGCCATCGACATGCACGGCCGAATACGCCGGAGGGACCTGCATGATATTACCCGTGAATTTTCCGAGTGAGTCCATGACGCGCTCATAAGTCGGAAGGCTATTTTCGGAAACGATCGCGCCGTCCGGATCCAGCGTATCCGTTTCGGCGCCGAAGCGGACGATGGCCTCATATTCCTTGTCGCAGTCGGTGATATACGGGGCAAGGCGGGTCAGTCTTCCGGACACGGCGACGAGAAGCCCTTCGGCGAAGGTATCAAGGGTTCCCGTGTGGCCGATTTTTTTCGTCGAGAGCGCGTTTTTTATCTGCCAAAGCGAAGAAAAGCTCGTGATACCCGATTGTTTCGCCAAAAGGATGATGCCGTCTTTGGAGTCGGGCAACGAATTCTGCTTATTAATCCTCGTCATCCTGCTTATCGGAATTTTCGGAGGCATTGGATTCATCGCGATTCAATTCAAGCCCTTCGATTTTCCTGACCATCTCGAATCCCTCGCGGATACTTTCGTCGAATATGAAGGTCAGATGAGGAAACTGCCTTAGTCGCAGTTTTTTTCCCAACGTCGATTGAATGAATCCCGCTGCGCTTTCAAGCCCACGAACGCCCTGCTTAGTCTCGCGGACGCTCATGAAGCTTGAAACGTAAACTTTAGCGAATCCAAGGTCTCCTGATACCTCTACCCTGTTTACGGATAGAAACGTGGAAACCCTTGGATCCTTTATCTTTCCAGAGAGTATAAGGGCGGATATCTCCTCGCGGATCTGTTCGCCCAATCGGTCAAGTCTGTGTTCTCCCATCGGAATACCTCGGGGGATTACTCCCCCGCTTCCTTCTTAGGTTCCTTGGCAGCTTTCGCTTCCTTGGACTCAAGTCGGTTGGCATCCTTAAGCTTGCGGGCGACCTCGACGAACTCGATAACCTCAAGCTGATCGCCGACCTTAACGTCCTGATAGTTCTCTATGCCGATACCGCATTCAAACCCCGCGGCGACTTCCTTGACGTCGTCCTTGAATCGCCTGAGCGACGCGAGCTTGCCCGTATGAACGACGATGCCCTCGCGGATGACGTGAACGGTCGAGCTTCTCTTGATAAGGCCGGTCAGCACGTATGAACCGGCGATTGCGCCGATCTTCGGTACCTTGATGACGTCGCGTATTTCGACGGATCCGATGACCTCTTCCTTGATATCCGGTTTGAGCATCCCTTCCATGGCCTGCTCGATCTCCTCGACGGCCTTGTAGATGATGTTGTACTTCCGAATATCGACCTTTTCCTGGTCCGCGAGCAATTTTGCCTGCGGCGTCGGACGCACGTTGAAACCGATGATGATCGCGTTCGAGTCGGCCGCGGCGAGCATGACGTCGGAATCGTTGATGGCTCCGGCGGATGCGTGAATGACGTTAAGCCTGATCTCGCGGGTTGACAGTTTCTCGAGCGAGGACTTGAGCGCCTCGACGGAACCCTGCACGTCGCCCTTGATGATGACCTTGAGCTCGGTAACCTCGCCCTCGTCGATCGTGCTATACAGATTCTCGAGCGTGACCTTCTTAACGTTACGCGCGTCCTCGAAGCGCTTGAGCTCCTGCCTCTTGGACGAGATCTGGCGCGCCAGGCGCTCGTTTTCGGTAACCTGGAAGGGATCGCCTGCGTTCGGCATTCCCTCGAGGCCGAGGATCTCGACCGGCATACTCGGCGTCGCTTCCTCGAGCTTGTCGCCGCGATCGTTGAAAATCGCGCGTACGCGGCCCGAATAAACGCCTGCGACGTAAGGATCGCCCGTTCGGAGAGTACCGCGCTCGACGAGGATCGTCGCGACGATACCGCGACCATGGTCGATGCGGCTTTCAATAACCTTACCTTCGGCTCGGCAATCGTAATTCGCGTGTAGCTGAAGCATTTCGGACTGAATCAGGATCGCGTCGAGCAATTCGTCGATTCCGGTCTTCTGCAGCGCGCTGATAGGCACGAACATGGTGTCCCCACCCCAGTCTTCCGGCTGGAGACCGAGCTCGGAAAGCTGGGTCTTCACGCGGTCGGGGTTCGCCTCGGGCTTATCGATCTTATTGACGGCGACGATTATGGGAACCTTCGCGTCCTTGGCGTGGTTAAGCGCTTCTATGGTCTGCGGCATGACGCCGTCGTCGGCCGCGACGACGAGAACGACGATATCGGTAATCGCGGCTCCGCGCGCGCGCATCATGGTGAATGCCTCATGACCGGGCGTATCGAGGAAAGTGATCATTCCGCGCGGCGTCTCGACGGTATACGCTCCGATATGCTGCGTAATTCCGCCAAACTCTCCCGCCGCGACGTTGGCGCTTCTTATCGCGTCCAAGGTTTTCGTCTTACCATGGTCAACGTGACCCATGATGGTAACGACCGGGGGTCGATTCAGAAGCTCCGTGACACCGTCGCTTTCGCTCTCGATGACGGTCTCGTCATAAAGGCTTACGAGATGAACGGTGCAGTCGTATTCGGAGGCGAGTATGGTAGCGGTATCCGCGTCGATGGATTGATTCATCGTAACCATCATGCCCATGCTCATCAGCTTACCGATGAGTTCCGACGCCTTGAGGTTCATCTTTCGCGCAAGTTCGGATACCGAGATCGTTTCCATCATCTCGATTTCTTTGGGTATGGCATTGGCCTTATCCTGGGCCTTTTTCTTTTGCTGAAGGAGTTTCTCCTCGAAGTTATCTTCCTTGTTCTTGCGGACATAGGAAGGCTTTCTCGGCTTGAATCCCTTTTTGGCGGTACCGGTTCCGCGAGAGTCAAGAGGCGTAGTACCGGTACCGGGACCGCGAGACGGTCCGCCGGGACGGCCTGCGCCACCCTGATATCCGCCGGGACGACCTGCGCCGCCCTGGTATCCACCGGGACGGCCTGCGCCGCCCTGATATCCGCCGGGACGACCTGCGCCGCCCTGGTATCCGCCGCCCTGATATCCGCCGGGACGACCTGCGCCGCCCTGACCACCCTGATAGCCGCCACCCTGGTATCCGCCGGGACGACCTGCGCCGCCCTGACCACC
>DAOPXQ010000223.1:0-4041 GCA_035352395.1 Treponemataceae bacterium
TCTGCGTCATGGCGATCAGCCGCGGCTTCATGAACACCATCCGCGCGATCAAGCTCCTCCATCGGCTCCGAAAGCAAGGCTAACTTTTTTTTTACGAGCTGCCGCGCGTGACCGGTAGCCTCGCGCGACCGAGCGATGCATGAACGCACCGAGCACCATCGCGCGACCGCGCGTTATCCGGCGCGTCGCCGGCGAGCAAACCCCGTCGCGGCGCGTGCCTCTCATGCCCATGGGCAAAACGAAAAAGGCCGCATGCGCCCCTTCGAGCGTGATCGGCCTTCCATCAATATGGTAATTTGGGTAAACGAAACTGACGATCGATTCGATCTTGGTCGGGATTATTTCTCGCGGTAGATGATGCGGCCTCGGTTGAGGTCGTAGGGCGAGAGGGCTACCTTCACGCTGTCGCCGGGGACGATCCTGATATAGTGTTTGCGCATTTTACCCGAAAGGTGCGCGAGAATCACGTGCCCGTTCTGCAGTTCAACCCTGAACATGGTATTCGGGAGCGATTCCTTCACGATCCCCTCGACTTCAATAGCTTCTTCCTTCGCCACGGTTCCTCCAGAAAATGATGCAAAACAAGCAGAAATAATTTGATTTTTGCTCATTTCGTTCGTATAATTCTAGGGTCTATCATTATCTTTGTCAACTGGAGTGTCGTTTATGGAAAAAGATTTCACCGATAAGATGAAACAGTCGCTTATAAACCTGAAAAGGGAAATCATAGAGACCCTGATCGCGAACAACGAGGACTTTCGCGACATCGTCGAGGGGCTCGACCCCAAAGACTTCGCGGACATCGCCTCGGACGACATGGACCGCAAGATGCTCGAGACCATCGGATCCAAGGACATGAAGCGCATGAAGCTCATCGACTCGGCGATCACCCGCATTGAGCAGGGAAAGTACGGCCTGTGCATGAAGTGCGGGAAAAAAATCCCCAAGGAACGCCTCGAGGCGATCCCCTATGCCCTCATGTGCATCGAGTGCCAGACCGCCGACGAGCGGCGGAATCGCTAGGAGGGGGAGCGCCCCTATCCGCCGCGAGCGGCCTCGAACGCAACCATCGCGCTCGCCCTCGCGGCTCCCCCTCGCTCCAGCCCCCTTCGGGGTCTTCCGCTACCCCCACTTCCTAAACACGACCTATTTCCCTTCGTCAATCACCGACCGCACGACGCGGAAGCCGATGCTACGTCTCGCGTCGATTTTATAGTCATTGTTATAATCCTGAAGGTCTTTTCTCGCGAAGGAACGTGCGGTACACCGCGCCAGCGCGTTTCCGTGCAGACTATCGCCGCCCCGAATGACGCGATCTTCTGAGTCCGACAAACGGCTTGCGTAGCTCTGATATGCATCCCAGCAATATTCATAGACGTTTCCGCCCATATCGTGTATCCCGAGGGAATTGGGTTTTCGCGAGGCGACGGTGGCGTACCCATTACCGTTCGCCGTTTGCATGGTAACGGCGACCTCGGCGGCGGTGTCGCTTCCGGGATAGAGAAACGAATCGTGGTTGATCCCACCCCGTGCGGCATATTCCCATTCCGCCTCGGTCGGAAGCCGATAGCCATTCGCGAGCTTGTCCCAAGTTACGGTATAGGTAGGGGCCATGTGCCAAACCTCTCGTGTATGCTGAATTTTGTACGCCGGGGTTAATCCCTCGCTGAGGCTCAGTGCATTGCAATACTCAAGCGCACTAATCCAGCTCATGACGAGAACCGGATAGGCCCCGCCCTTTTTTGTCTGTGTAAAGCCACTCAGTACATTTGATGGCACGTAGCCCAGCACCTTGTTAAAATCATCTTGCGTTACCTCTGCCTTCCCCATCAAAAATGATTTAACCGTTACCTCATGTGCGGGCCGCTCGTTCAAGGGACCCGTATCCGAGCCCATCGTGAAGGTACCACCTTCGACGAAGACCATAGCGTCGCCCATGGACGTGCCCTGGCTCGCGCCATCGCTCTCCTGCGAAGTTTTTTTCGCTTGGGCTTTCTTTACTTCGGGTATGGTCACGGCGACCTGCGCGCATTCGCCCTCGGCGACATTGATTTCGACCAGCGCGATCTCCTTTGCCTTCGCTTCGGGCGCTTCCCAGGTTACGCCAACGAGATGGGTTCCCGCGACGACGCGGCCGATTTGGTCGAAGCCCTCGGCTGCCTTCGCGCCGTCGAGCGAGATGGTTGCCTTGCCCTCGGCGTTGCCGGGGTTCGCGACCTCGAAGGCGATGGAGCCGAAGCCGACGTGGCGGCCGGCGATCGCGTCGATGACCGAAAAGGTAAGGGTGTCGGCGCAGGAGAAGACGTCGAAGACTGACGAGCCCTTTGCGGTTTTCTTGATCGTGGTTTTGCCTTTCGCGCGGTCGAAGACCGCGAGGGTATAGTTTTGCGCGCCGCCCTTCGCCGAAGCGATCGAGCCGTAAAGAACGAAGTCAACGCTCTGGGCTTGGCACCAGGCGAGGAGTTCCGCGTCGGTCACGTTCGTTGGGACGGAATCGGGCGTAACAATCTTATATGCGCCGAGGCGGCCTATCGTGAGGGAAAGACTCTCGGTTGCGGTCGCGGCTGGTGTGTCGAATGAGGCGTCGCCGGTGGCGTTCGAGAATCCCGCGATGGCGACGTGGGGGAGCGCGTCGGTCGCGGGCTCGGCAAAGGCAGCGTGCGACGCTGCGAATGCAAATGTAATGAGTGTGGTGATGGTCAAGCAAAAGGTACGAATGATTTTTGTCATCGTAAATCTCCATGTTTTGTATTTGGAAGGATGGGTGCGGGAAGGGAAGCCTTTTTAAAAAAAGGTTCCCTTCCCGCTTTTTCTAGAAGAGGTCTTGAATCCAGCCGGACTCGTCGCGGAACGAGAGAGTCGAGTAGCCGGCTTTGCGTGCCGCGGCGCGCGCGAGGTTGTACGCGCATACGATATCTCCTGTGGAGTGCGCGTCGGAGTTGATCGTGATGGGAACGCCCGCGCCATTGAGAAGCGCGAGGATTTCGTCCGAGGGGTAGACCGAGTCAATCGCCTTTCGCGCGATGCCGCCCGTGTTGATCTCGACGATCTTGCCCGAGCGCGCGATGGTCTTGACGGTCTCTTTGATTTCGCGGCGGTACCAGGCGGCGCTTTCGTCGAAGAACTTGAGCGTGCCGTTCCGCTTTCTGATGACGTCGAGGTGGCCGACGATGTCGAAGCTACAGGTCGAGACCATGTCGCGCACGGCCGCCCAGTAGGATTCGACTGCGCGCCTTCCGTCGCCCGCGAAACACGCCTCGATGCCGCGCGCGACTTCATCGGCCGGCGCGTCGACAGCCCAGAGCCCGGGGTTTTCGGGTTTCGCTCTGGAGCGTTTTCTCGCGGGCGCGTTTTCTCGAGCGGGGACGTAGTGGACGGACCCGATGAGAAAATCCGGGGAGAATTGCGCGTAGAACTCGGGGTCGGGAGCCGTGACGCCCCCGATATAATCGGCCTCGAAGCCGAGAAGAATGCGGAGCGAGCTTTTAAATTCTTCCTTGAGCTGCGCGATCTCGGCGACGTACGCGGTGTAGTCCGCGGGCTTGAGGTGCCAATCGCTCGCGAACGGCCAGGCGGCGTGGGCGGTGAACCCGAGGTCGTCCATGCCGGCGGTGACCGCGGCTTCGGCCATGGCGCGGGCGGTGTCATTCCCGTCGCAGTGATTCGAGTGGACGTGATAGCTTGCGAGCCTCATTCGATGTACCCCTCTGCGCGGAGCGCGTTCTTGAGTCGCCCAAGCTCGCTGCGCGCCTCGGTGAGCGCTTCCTCGAGCGCTTCCTTGCCGAGGGTCGTAGCGCCCTTCTCGATCGCGAGCGCGGCCTCGGCGAGACGGCGCGCGGTAACGTTAAGCGAGCTTCCCTTGATGAGGTGCGCGGTCTTGCTCGCGGCCTCGAGCGCGCCCGAGGCGATGTCCTCGGCGAGGATCCCCAGATGCTCTTCCGTCTGCGCGAGGTATTCGCCGACGAGTGCCTTCGCGCCGTCGACGTCGCCCATCATGATCTCCGATAGGTCCGCGCTCGAGAATGTCTCGAGGTCGCGCGC
>DAOPXQ010000224.1:0-4033 GCA_035352395.1 Treponemataceae bacterium
TCTTTTCATGAATTCCTCCCGGACACTTATTTGGCGACGGCTATAAAGTAATCAAACGAGATGGTGTAATCGCCCTTGGAGAGGTCCCAGGTCGGGTCCTTACCGTCGCGCGCGGGGAGCGCCCACTGCACCTCAAGGCCGTTATAGCCGTACATGCTCTCGGATTTCATGTGCATCAGGAAGCACTTCTTGCCGTCCTTGGTGACCACGGTCGCGTTGTCGGCGAACTTCTTTCCCATGCTCACGAACACGCCGGCGGGATCCCCGTTTTCGAAATCGAGCTGGAACACTACCTTGCCGGAGCCGTCGCGAACGACGAGGTTGTCGATATAGATCACCACTTCCTGGGCGTTCTTCTTGGTATTCGACTTAACGCGAACGACGTTGATGCCGGTGTACTTTCCGTTCATGCCGTCGTAAGTGATGGTGTCTTTCTTAACGGCGGTGGTATAGGTGCACCACTTGTTCGCCGCGTAATTCTTATCGAGCTCGTCGCTTCCCTTCAGATAGATGCACTGATACGAGGGGGTATAAAACGCACCCTGGACCATCATCGGCTCGATTCCCTTGGGTTCCGTCGCCCCATCCGCGTAGAGCCCAGCGCACAGCGCAACGAGCGCGATCATCGCAAGAACAGTCTTTTTCATGTTTCTCTCCTTGTATACCGTTAGTTCATTGCAACGCGGGTCTTCCGACATTGCAAGCCTTTCAATAAAGCGTTATGGTATTTTATACCGTTCTGGTCTGTTCCGCAACAAAAAATCAAAAAGAAAGGAATTGTGATATGATTGTTTTACGAAACCACAAACCGAAAAAGTGAGGATATCCGTGAAGCTACCCCCCGATGAGCTTGGCAAGATCAACGAAAGCGGCAGCAAGCCAAAATTCCTACAGATAGCGGATCGAATCAGGGAATTGATCGATTGCGGAAAGCTGACTTTGGGCGACCGACTACCGTCGGTTAACGAGATAATCGCGCATTTCACCGTCTCCCGCGATACCGCGGTAAAGGCCTACCAGGAACTCAAGGACCTCGGCATCATCGAATCGACGCCGAACAAAGCCTGTTTCGTCAGCAACGTGCTTATCCGCGAGTCCCAAAAACGGATACTGCTCCTCATCGATTCCCTGACCGTATATAAGGAAAAAATGTACTATGGGCTGATCGACAACCTCGGCCCCGGATATTACGTCGACATCGTCACGCATGGGGATAACTTCGACATCCTGAAGGTCATGTACGAAAAGTACAAGTCCATGCGCGACTGCGCCGCCTGCCTCGTCATACCCACCGCGGCACAAAGCCGCGATTACGAGTATTTTAAGTACGTAAACCCCGGGAACCTGCTTTTCCTCGACAGAAAGCTCGCTTCCCTGCCCCATCCCGCGAGCTGGCAAAACTTCGGGGACGGATTTCATTCCGCCCTTCTCCGGGAAAAAGCGGCGCTTGGCAAATACCGAAAGGTCGTTTTCCTCACGAAATTCTTCACCAACCCGATCATCGAGGATATGAAGGAAGGCATCACCCGCTTCGCCGGGGACGTCGGCATGGACTTCGTCCATCAGCACACGATGTTCACCGACCGGGACATCGAGGGTAAAATCCAACCCGAGCGCGGAAACCTCTACGTCATCCTCGACGACCACCTGCTCGCCGCGACGATCGACGCCTGCGCTTCGGCAAATATGCGCGTCGGACCGGACGTCGGCATCGCTATCATAAACGACGGCCCGCTCTACGCCCGCCTCCCCGTGCCGATCAGCGTCCTCACCGCCGACTTTTACCGCATGGGCGCGCTGGCCGCGCAATTCGTCATGACAGGCGACGCGCCTACCGCCCCCGTGCCGACTACCCTCGTAATCCGCGAATCCCTCATGCAATAAAGGAGCAACTATGAGAAACCGATTAACGCACCGCGCTTTCACCGTCATGATCGCCTTAGCGGCGGTCTTTGTCGCCACCGCCTGCGCCAAACCGACCATGGCGTCGCAATTCGGGAAAAAAGGCGTGACCTTCGGCGTCGCCGTCCAGGCCGCCGACGTTCTCGACCCCAAATGCGTCGCCGTCGTCAAGGAAAACTTCAACCTGATCGTGCCCGAAAACACCATGAAGTGGAGAAACCTCAGGCCGACGAAAGGATTCTGGAATTGGTCGGACATGGACGCGATGGTAAAATTCGCCGCCGCCAACGGCATGGCGATGAAGGGCCATACCTTCGTATGGCACCAGCAGAACGCCCCGTACGTGGACGGCCTTAAGACCCGAGACGAGGCCATAGCCCTCCTCCAGGAACAGATCACGACCGTCATGACCCGGTATAAGGGAAAAATCCGCGAGTACGACGTGGCGAACGAGGTCCTCAACGAGGACGGCACCATGAGAGACACCGTATGGCTCAGAACGATAGGCGACGACTATCTCGACATAGCCTTCAAGGCCGCGCGCGCCGCCGATCCCGACGCCAAGCTCTACCTCAACGACTACAACAACGAATACGAAGGATCCGCGAAGGGCGACGGTTTCTACGAGCTCGCCAAGGCGCTCAAACAGCGGAACGTCCCGATCGACGGCGTCGGCTTCCAACTCCACGTCATGGGAACCGCCCCGCTCAACGCCGATAACCTGCGCTCAAACGTCCGCCGCTTCGCCGAACTCGGCCTATTGGCCTCCTTCACCGAGGTAGACGTACGCATCCCCGTGCCCGTTACCCCCGAGATGGAAGCGACTCAGACGGAGGTCTACCGCCAGCTCCTCGACATCGCCCTCACCGAGCCCAACGCGAGAAGCTTTATCGTCTGGGGCTACACCGACAAACGCAGCTGGATCCCCGCCGCCTTCCCCGGCTTCGGCTCAGCCCACCTCTTTGACCGCGCCGAGAAATCGAAACCCGCCTACGAAGCACTCAAGGAAATGATCCTTAAAGCCCCGAAACCGGCTTCTCCCGGTCAGAATTGATTTTCCCGCGCGGGCTAAGCCCCGCGAGCTATCCTCCGCGCGAGCTATTCTTCGCGCGGACTAACCTAAAAAAAAGGCTACCCGACACAACCTGCCGGGTAGCCCCTTCTATTTCACGCCTAATAGTCAGTCCGGCGTCTCTTCCTCGTTGCCGGAAAGATACGCGTTGATGCTCGCCGCGGCCTTCCGCCCCTCGCCCATCGCGAGGATCACGGTCGCCGCGCCCAGGACGATATCGCCGCCGGCCCATACCTTCTTGATGCTCGTCTTCTGGTCGCCGTCCACGACGATGTTGCCGCGCTTCGTCACGTCAAGCCCCTCTGTCGTCTGCGCCATCAGCGGGTTCGACTCATTGCCGAGCGCCACGATCATCGCGTCGATCGGAATCTCGCGCTCCGTGCCCGGCTTCGCGACCGGGCTTCTCCGCCCCGACGCATCAGGCTCCCCGAGCTCGTACTCAAGCACCTCGACGGCCTTCACGCGACCGGCCTCGTCCCCGACGATCTTCGTCGGGTTCCGCAAAAAGAGGAACTCTACGCCCTCTTCCTCGGCGTGCGCTATCTCCTCGGCGCGCGCGGGCATCTCGTCCCTCGTACGCCGGTACACGCAGTATACCTTCTCCGCCCCGAGCCTAAAGGCCATGCGGCACGCGTCCATCGCGACGTTTCCGCCGCCGACGACGCCGACCGTCTTCGCCTGATAGAGCGGGGTCGCGGCCTTTGCCGTATCGTACGCCTTCATCAGGTTCGCCCTCGTCAGGTACTCGTTCGCGCTGAACACCCCGATCAGGCTTTCGCCCGGAATGTCCATGAACTTCGGAAGGCCCGCGCCGGTCCCGATGAACGCCGCGTCAAAACCCTCGCGGGCCAAGAGGTCGTTGATCGTCTCGGTGCGCCCGACGAGGAAATTCGTGCGGAAGGTAACGCCCATCGCCTTGAGGTTCTCCACCTCCTTGGCGACGATCGCCTTCGGCAGGCGGAACTCCGGGATCCCGTACACCATGACGCCGCCGGTCTTGTGGAAAGCCTCGAAGACCGTCACGTCATGACCCTCGCGGCGAACGTCCGCGGCGACGGT
>DAOPXQ010000225.1:0-4026 GCA_035352395.1 Treponemataceae bacterium
ACTCGCGTACGTCGGATTGATGTTCCTGATCACTAAAACCTTAACCGTCAAGCCTCCGCACGGTATCTCGCCGGAGACTATCACGATTTTGTATGGCCTATGCACCGTTTTGCTCATCGCTGCGCTGAGTCCGTTTATATTTATTTATTCTTCTTGGCGATGCGATTTTAAGCTGGGAAACTATCGAGTTGACCTTCGCGCGAAACCCGATACCGCGTCCAGTATTATCGCCGTGAATCTAGTCCTCTCGGCAATAACCCTTGGATTGTACCTGCCCGCCGCGATTTTACGTATTTGGGGCTACCTTGCCGGAAAAACGATTATTTCCGACGGTGATAATCAAATAGGAAAATTTGGGGTTTCCGGTAATACATTACGCGGTTTTATTCTCGTATGGGGGAACGCATTACTCTGCGTCATAACGTTTGGAGTCTGGGTCCCATGGGGAGTTGCCTCGATTATCAACTACTTGGCAAAAAACACGTTCGTGACAATCGATAAATAACGAAGACTCAGTATTGAACTTCGCTCTTGTTCGGCAGGACAAAGGCGCAAACCAGGTAAAGAATCAAGCCCATACCCCAACAAAGCGCAAGAACGGCCCATAATATCCTTACGATCACGACGTCCACGTTAAGGTACTCCGCAAGTCCGCCGCATACGCCGAAGATCTTACGTCCTTCCTCAATTTTATACAGTTTCTTCGACATCGCTTTTCTCCTTATTATACATTGTATAATATTAAGATACGTATAATAACGATTATCGTCAAGAGTTTTTAACGAGGTAGTATTGCTAGACTGTAATAACGATTTTCTTTGGGATTATACCATCGCCGCGCGATATACGCGCCATGAATGGTGGCTTTCCAGGTCTTAGTGGTGCCGGAAACCGTAGGCTGTCCGGTAAACTGCGCAAGCGCGCAAATAGCTGCCGTATCGGCGTTCACGAATGAATCGCCTGGGCCTTCCGTTCCTGGAACGGTACCGACGACGGCGAAATAACCTTTACCCTTCGGGGGCTTTGCGACCCATCCGGGATTTCCGCCAATCCCCGGAACATTCGACGCGGAAATTTGTAGGTTCTTGAATGCGGGCGCGCCAGTGAGCCGGATCTGCATCGCCACGGACTTGTCCTTTCGGTCGGTCTTAAGGACTTTCATACGATCGGCAAGGTCAAAGGTGTTTGATTGGTTAAAATCGATCAAGGACGAGGTTTTTATCCTCTTTTTTCCCTTGGCGTCTTTTTCAGGCGTTTCGCTGTAGGTGATTACGGCTTCTTTCCGAATGGAAATCTGGCGGGCCGCCCGAAACAGGCATTCGTTTGTCTCTTGCTGCTCGGTGCGGAATCTCCTCGATGTCACGAAGTAGACATTGTCGTCCGTGCTTTTTTTACAAAGCTCGCCGGGGGATTGATCGCCCCCGGCGAACAAGGAGCCACTTGAAACGGCTATAACTAACAGGGTCAGAATAAACCGTTTCATCATAATGGCTATTACTCCTTAGCGGTCTCTTTCTCGAGGAAGGAGAGAGCCTCTTTGGCCTTGAACTCGGCGAAAGCGGCGGCTTCGTTGCGCTGGAAGTTTCCCGCGACCTGCTCAAAGCTCTTGCCGACGTTGGCCTTGGGGAAGGAGCAAAGAACCATCACTCCGCCTTCGGCGTCGACCCATACGTCGTCGCGCTCGACGCCGGTGAGGGACTGGTCGGCAACCTGCTTGGAGATATTCTCCAGGTAGTCAAGAACCTGCCTGTTATCGCCGGATCCAGCGTCGTTGGTGTAGTTGGTAAGGGCGTTTTTAACGTTAACGGTTACCCAGCGGGCGATCTGATCGCGTCCGTCAGACTCGGCGCGCATGATGGAATTCTGCTTGTTGGACATCTTTCCATAACCGACGACATAGTAAATGTCGGCGCTCTTCGGGGGCTTGTTGACCCAGTCAGGCTGCGGAACGCCTTCTTTACCGATGATCTTGCTTGCTACGGGCTTATCCGCAGGGGCTGAGGCGCAAGACATAAACGCTGCGGAGACAAGTGCCACGGTGGCGAGCACTGCGATGGTTTTCTTGAACATACGATTCCTCCTAGGAATGACTTATTATTTTTAGTGTAACACACTCGACTTAACTAAACAATTTACATCCCTGGATGTGTCACCGGATTCGCGATGGTTTAGCTCAGATGCGCGCTCCGTTCGGCAAACGCGTCGCGGGTCAGCCGCTCGGAGTCGTAAAGCATCGCTTCCGGGACCCCATACGCGCGCTCCAGGGCTTCCTTGGTAAGGACTTCGTCGCAGGAACCCAGGTCAATGTTCCTATCCGGGTAAAACAGCATCGCCGTATCCGCGTATTTTCGCGTCAGCGATAGCTCATGCAGCGATATATATATGGAAACCCCGGTTTGAAGGCTTAAATTACTGTAAAAATCCAGGGCCTTTTCCTTCTGTCTCTGTTCCATGGCGAATACGGGCTCATCCATCATGATCACCCGCGAACCATACAGAGCGGAAAACGCCAAAAGCATGCGTTGCTGCTCGCCCTTGGAGAGGCCGTCCAGTTTTCGGGTAAGAAGACGCTCCAACTCGAAGGCCGACAGAACGTCCCGAAAAAAAGCGTCTTCCTTGGAAGAATGTCCCCCGTTCGCGTAGACAAACTCCAAAAGGGTTCCCGCGTTCGCGGCATCATCGTCCTGTTCCTCAAATTCCATGTTTTGATAGATAAAAGAACAGGCGAGGTTTCTCGCGTGTTCGCGCTCGCTCGTAAGCCCCGTGCCCGCGACGCCGGTGTCGTCCGCCCAAATGCCGGAAAGGACCCTCGTATCCTGGCCAAGAAGCTCGATCTTACCCGCGCTCGGCATAAGTCGACCTGCCGCAAGCAGCATAAAGGACGTCTTGCCGGACCCGTTTGGTCCGGTCAGGCTCACGAAACCGCCCGGAATCTCCGCGCTAAACGATTGAAAAACCGGTTTCGCCGGACTTCCGTCCGCAAGCGTCGCGATCTCTCCCGTTTCAGGGTCGGGCCAGGTGAAGGTTACGTCGGTAAAAGTAAGTGTGGTGGAAGGGGTTTTCATCGGGCGCGATTATAGCATAAAACACAAGGCTTGATGCCACGCCATCCCCTTGCATAAAAGCGGATGGCAGAGTATTTTTAGTTTGTCTAATAGGTAGTTTTTTACCTATTTACGTCTTCACTTCAATACTTTTTTTTATAAGGACGGCTATATGTCTGAGAAAAAGCTCGTAATGATCGACGGAAACACCGCCGCCGGCCATGTCGCTCACGCCCTGAGTGAAGTAATCGCGATCTACCCGATTACCCCCTCCAGCCCGATGGGCGAAGTCGCCGACGAATACTCGGCGAAAGGAAAGAAGAACATCTGGGGAACCGTTCCCGAGGTTGTCGAACTCCAGTCCGAGGCAGGCGCCGCCGGTGCCGTCCACGGCGCACTGACCACCGGAGCCCTTTCCACGACGTTCACCGCGTCACAGGGACTCCTCCTCATGATCCCGAACATGTACAAGATCGCCGGTGAACTCACCAGCACCGTGTTCCATATCGCCGCTCGCGCCATCGCCGCCAGCTCCCTTTCGATCTTCGGCGACCACCAGGACGTCATGGCTTGCCGCCAGACCGGCTGGGCGATGCTCGCGTCGAACAACGTGCAGGAAGTCATGGATATCGCGGTTATTTCCCATGCCGCGACCCTCCGCTCCCGCGTGCCGTTCCTCCACTTCTTCGACGGTTTCCGTACCTCACACGAGGTTCAGAAGATCGAGGAAGTATCCTACGAAGTCATGCAGCAGATGATCGACAACGAGCTCGTTCGCGCCCATCGCGCTCGCGGCTTGACCCCCGAGAATCCCGCGCTCCGCGGAACCGCCCAGAACCCCGACGTCTACTTCCAGAGCCGCGAGGGCGTAAACAAGTACTATGACGCCGTTCCCGAGATCGTTCAGAAGGAAATGGACAAGTACGCCAAGCTCACCGGCCGCCAGTACCAGCTCTACGAGTACTACGGAGCCAAGGACGCC
>DAOPXQ010000226.1:0-4014 GCA_035352395.1 Treponemataceae bacterium
ATTTACGACGCGTTGATGCAATCGCCGGAATTCACCGACTTTCTCTTCAACAATTTGACTACCGCGGTGTTTCTCGTTGATTCCGATTTCCGGGTCCGAAAAATAAACGAGACATATCGGACTTTATTCGCCAGAGAAGAATCGGATGTACTCAACGAACTCTGCGGAAACTCCATGGGTTGCCAATTCGCCGAAGAACAGCATAAGCCCTGCGGGTCGATGAGTGAATGCGCGAATTGCCAGATCCGCAACTGCCTGGTTAAGACGTTTAAGGACGGTGAGTCCGTCGAGTGCGCTTACCTCGAGCGATCCTTTTACATCGATAATGAGGCCAGAAAGAAAAACTTCAGGATACAATTCAGGAAAATCCACTGGGGCGGAATGGAGATGGCCATCGTTGCCATCGATGACATTACCGAGCTGGAAGAAAACCGCCGAAAGATCGAGGAAATCGCGAACCACGACTTTCTAACCGGCCTATACAACCGACGGGGTTTTTTCGAGCTTTCAGAACTTATCTTCCAAAACGCGCGCAGGGGAAATATTAGCGTCGCGATCGCGATGTTCGACATCGATAACTTTAAGAGGGTGAACGACGCCTATGGGCACGCAGCCGGTGATTTCGTCATCAAGTCCGTCGCTGACGTGTTGACCCGAAATCTCAGAAAGGCCGACGTACTTGCGCGCTTCGGCGGAGAGGAATTTTGCCTGCTCCTTCACTGCAAGGACAATGATGACGTTTATACCGTCGTGGACAAACTACGGCTAATTATCGAGCAACAGTCTTTCGCGTTCGAGGGGAAGCGAATTCCCATTACGATAAGCGCTGGGCTGACGTCAAAACTCGGGGATACCCTGGACGACATGATCAGAATCGCCGACGAAACACTCTATAAGGCGAAAAATAACGGAAAAAACCGCACAGAGGAATACGCGGGTTAACGCTCAAATCCGGGCTAACCGCCTGAGGGCATACGCCAAGGGCGCGTACCATTCACCCCGAAGGCTCACCGCCTTCCTCGGGCATGAGTAATGGCACATATAGCAATTCATGCAGCGGTCATGGTCAATAGACACCCGACGGGTCCCGTCGTTATCCAGCGATATCGCGCCAAAGGGGCAATGGGAAACGCAAATCCCGCATGCGTCGCAACGTGACCGTGACACGACAGGACGAACGCATATTACGCGGTATAAAAGGTTGCTCTCGCGATCTTCCTCTTTGCTAAGCGCTGGCATTCGGTACGGTACCGACGGTAACTCTGTGCAATCGCCGACGGGTTCAAACGCCGTTTCGTCCTGGATTAGGCCACGGCGAATACCGGCGGGAATCGTTTGTACAGATAAAGGATCGATCCCGATAATCCGCGAAACCGCGCAGTCGAGCGCAAAGGGGTTTCGCGACGCAATAAGGAGGCCGGTCGGTATCGGTGTGCCGATCGCCGCGGGACCGTTTCCCTCAAGCCCGACGATCGCGTCCGTCACCGTGAGATACGGATTAACGATCCGCTCGATATCGACTAGTTTTTCCCCGAATTCCTCGCGTCCGTACCCGCCGACGAAATGATACTCGTATTTCGTTCAGCCCGGCACGAGGCCAAAAAGGTTTTTCACCGCGCCGCTTAGCCGAAAAAAGGCATGCGTCTTGAGCTTTGGCACGTTTATGACATAGTCGGTGGAGTCGAGCCGACGCGTGAGGAGAGCGGCTTTCAGAATACGGTTGTCGTCCCGATGGTATAACTTTCCGCCGTCCTCCTCGAACGCCACTAGTTCGGCCCCGTACCGATCTGCGACGTCCGCGATCCCCGACGTGCGAAACCCGCGTCGCGTGTGTCCCGGCTGCCAGAACGCCGACGATTCGCCGATCGCTATCGAGCAACCGTTGTCGCGAAGCATCGCGCACAGCGCCTCGATCACCGAGGGATGCGTTGTCGTGGACTGCGCGGGATAATTCTGCGAGATTACGTTCGGCTTTAAAAGGACGCGCGCGCCTCGCGGCAGGCCGCATCCCAGGGCATCGAGAGACCGCGCTATCGCGTTCCGAATCAGCGAAACGTCGTATCGTTCGACCCTCATTATCGCGACGAGGGGATTCGTTTTACGTTCATCGGGCCGACGTTCATTGAGTCTGCTCATAACCTTAGTATAGGTCATCAAGGAGACCCGAGCGGGGCCGCCTTAATAAAAAAGAGAGGCGCCCAATCGGGCAGCCTCTCCTTTCGTCATTTACGTTATTGCGTAAAACAGCCGTTAGCCCATGATGGCGACGACGGTATTCTCGGCCTTCAGCTTGGCGGCCAGTACGAGGTTTCCCTCGATCTTCTCGCCGTTAAGCGTGACTTCCTTGATTCCCTTGCAAACGCCATTCGGGTTCTTGACCTCGATGGAGATTTTTTTACCGCGGAAGCGGCGCTCGACGGTAAAGCCCTTCCAGTCCTTCGGAACGCATGGATCGACCCTGATACCCTCGTACTCCGGCCTAATGCCGAGGATGTACTGGGTAAGGCTATAGTAAGCCCAGGTTGCGGCGCCGGAAAGCCACGAGGTGCGCGTATTGCCGGGGCGCGGGGAGAAGATCGAGTACGTCGTCTGGCCCTGCACGTACGGCTCCATCTGCCTGACCTCGGCCTTCTCGTTCCAGGCGGCGGGAAGCGCGGCCTTGCAGTACTCATAGGCGCGCTCGCCATTGCCAAGCATCGTTTCCGCGATGATTCCCCATCCCTGCGTATGGTTGAAGATACCCGCGTTTTCCTTGATGCCGGTGTTGAACACGACTGAGCGCATGACGTCCACGGATGTCTTCACGAACGGCGGGGCCGACAGCATGAGGCCGTATGGGGTCGCGAGCTTTTCCTTCACGGTTTGCATCGCGCTTTGCGCCTGCTCCGTCGTAGCGGCTCCGGATAGCACCGACCATACCTGAGTGTTGAAGTACACCTGCCCTTCCTCGTAGTCCTTGGTGCCGTACACGGTGCCCTTGTCGTCGATCGCCCAGATGAACCACTTGCCGTCCCAGCAGTGCTTCTGGATGTTCTTATCGAGCTCGTCGCGATACTTAAGCGCCCAGGCGGATTCCTTTTTCTCGCCGAGACGAAGCGCCACGTCCGAGTAGACGGTAAGGCCGAGGCGAAGCTGGAATGCGACAAAGAGGCTCTCGCCCTTGTAGCCGAGGCGGAGGCAATCGTTCCAGTCGGCGGAAAGCCCGCAAGGAATGCCATGCTTGCCCATGCGCTCGAGGTTGAAAAGAAGCGCCTGCTTGAGGTGGCCGAACACGGTCGCCTTGCCCTTGTCGGCGTACGGCAGTTCCTTTTTGAAGAAATCAAAATCGCCTGTTTCCGCGACGAAGGCGGGAACCGCGTTGAAGAACCAAAGGCAGTCGTCCGAGCGGTATTCCTCCGCGGGAGGGGCCTTCTCGAAGCCGGGCTTGTGGGTGAACGGCTTGATGACGGGAATGGCGCCGCCGTTCGCGAGCTGGCCGGTGAGCATGAGCTCTAGCCGCTTGCGCGCTTCGTCGGTGATCGCGGCGGACACGCCGAGGATGTCCTGCACGGAATCTCGGAAACCAAGACCATCGCGCTCCCCGTTGTACACGAGGCTCGCCGCGCGAGACCACGCGAAGGTAATAAGGCAGTTGTAGAGTCCCCAGACGTTGACGGTATGGTTGATGTCCTCGTCCGGGGTCTTGACGATCATGCTGCCGAGCTTGGAATGCCAGTTATCCTTTAGCTTCGCGAGCTCTTTGTCGGCGCGCTCGATCGTGCCGAATTCCTTGATCGCGTCGCGGCCGGAGGTCTTAGCCTCGCCGATGCCGAGAAGAATGAGAAATTCCTTCGACTCGCCGGGCGCGAGCTCCACGTCCGTCTGGAGGGTACCGCACGAGCTGTCGCCGTACGCGTTCGAGTTTTCGCACTTGCCCTTGGTTACGACGGCCGGGGCATGATACCCGCCGTAGGTTCCGATGAAGGTCTCGCGGTTCGTGTCGTAGCCGGCGAGCGGGGCGCCGCACAGTGCCAT
>DAOPXQ010000227.1:0-3974 GCA_035352395.1 Treponemataceae bacterium
AAAAAAATATTACCCCTCGATGAAATAAGATTTGATATTAGTTCCAACTCAATAAATAAATTTATACAAATAGATAGTACAGACATTCGAGAAATTTATACTAATTTTTTAAATAAAGTTAATTGTGAATATTGTTTGATTTATAAAATATGAAAAAAAAAGTGTTTTTTTTGCGATAATGACGAATTCGCGCAATTAACCGTTCGCGGGCAGGTTTATGACCGATGCCTGAGCTGCGGTGGCGTATTTTTACGTCCTGAGCATTATCTGACCAATGAAGCCGAGCGTGATCGTTATACCATGCATCACAATGGGCTCGAGAATACCGATTACCGCGCTTATCTGGAAAGGTTCCTTGATTCGACGATTACCCGCGTTTCACGTGTTGTTCCCGATAATTTGCCCATACAGACCGTTCTTGACTGGGGCTCGGGACCGACTCCCTCGCTTGTCGCCCTATTGCGAGAGCGTGGCTACGATGCCCGCGGGTATGATCCCTTTTTCCTTCCGGATTTTAAGCCCTTTGACGGCGGGGCCGATCTAATCCTCTGCCTAGAGGTTGCGGAACACTTTCACGATCCCGTGCGCTCTTTTACCGAGATGTCGAGAAATTTGCGTTCGGGCGGTTTATTAGCCGTAAAAACCGGTTTTTTGCCCGATGTCGCGGAAATTGACTTTTTTTTCGCGGCCTGGTGGTATCGTGAAGACCCAACGCATGTCTGTTTTTATACCGAACGATCTATTCTAGCGGTCGGATGCCGCGCCGGGTTGGTGTCTTTAGGCTTTGCCGGAAAGGATATCGCTCTATTCAAAAAGCCCTAGAGCGAAGAGAGATACCTTTCAATGGCGCGTCCGGCCTTTCCCCGATGGGAACAATCGTCCTTTTCGCGCTCGCTTAACTCGGCTACGGTTTTACCGTAGCTAGGGACAAAGACGACCGGGTCATATCCAAAACCTCCCGTTCCCCGGGACTCGGTAATAAGTTCCCCTTCAAGGGTTTCCTGCACGGAGCAAAATCGGTCTGGCCCAAGGTAGAGCACCATATTACAGACGAAACGGCACGTTCGGTCCTTGATTCCATCCATCCGCGAAAGGAGAAGGTCGTTTTTTTCCGCGGCGTCCAGGTTAAGTCCCTCGGATTGCCCGAAACGGGCTGAATGGATCCCAGGTTCCCCGCCGAGCGCGTCGACGCAGATGCCGGAATCGTCCGCGATGACGGGAGCCCGTACCAGATCGTATAGCGCCTTCGCCTTGATCATGGCGTTTCCGAAAAAGGAATTCTCGGTCTCCTCGGGATCGAAGGGAATGCCCTCGTCCGAGGGGATGACGATCGTATGGCCTTGAAGAATGCGGGAGAGTTCGTCCCGCTTATGGGCGTTGCCCGACGCGAAATAGAGTTTCATGGGGACTCAGAATAACCGTCCGCATGAGTTGACGCAAGAGTAGAGTCGATGGTTCCGCGACTGATGCCAAGGGTCGTGGCGAGGAGTCGATTACTGGGCGTGCGTATTCGGCGCGAGTCGTTTTTCCGGATCGTCTGAATTCGCTTGAGGCAGAAAGCGTACTCCTTGCCGAGACTGAGGTATCTCGCCGTGTCGCGATCCATGTATTTCATCTCGAAAAGGCATCTCTGCGCGCGAATGTAGTACCCGTTTATCCTCTCGGCCGTCTTAACGTCGCGGTCGTGCTTTTCGAGCGTCTTTTCGCGCAGTATGTCGATTTTCTCGCGGATATACTCGACCGATAATCCCGCAATCAGCGCGACGCGCCTGATCGATCGCTCGTCGATGTAGTTGCTTGCCTTGCACGCGAGAAGAAGAACCTTGCGGGAAAGGATCGCGCGCTTTTTCTCGCTGAGCTCCGAGAATTTCACTCGCGAGAGTATGTCCCCATAATCCGGATTCGCGTCCGCCGTACAGGAGTCCCAGTCCGAATCCGCGCCGATTTCGGCCTCGACGCTGAGAAGTCTCGTCGTTTCCTCGATCTCGTAGACGCGCTGACGAGCTTCCATGGAATATTTATTTTTCAGGAAGGTTCGGAACGAAAGACGGACTACCCAATTCACGTAGGTATTGAACGATGCCTTTTCGGGGTTGAACTGTCGGATTACCGAAGGAAGCCTGGGGTAGAGCCAGGCGATAAAGTCGCTTCTTAGGTCCTCGTCCATATTCGGAAGCCGATAGCGCTTTAGGTTTACGTAAAGATAGGATGCGAGGCAGGATACTGCCTGCTCGAGTAAATGGATATCGCCGCTCTGCCGGTAGAGATGAGCCAGTCGAGCGGCGGATTCATCTGTCATACGATACCTCCGCAGGGTATATATGACAGGATCGAACGCATTGCCCGTAAACTGTAAATAAAACGTAAATACTACGGGGCGATTCCCTCAAATTGCGGGGCAAACGCGGCGACGAAACGGGGAATTAGCTCGTTAATCGTACCCTTGATGCTCAATCCCGATGCCTGTCGGTGTCCGCCACCGCCAAACGAGGAGGCGACAAGGCTTACGTCGATGCGATCGAGCGACCGGAAACCGACCGCGCAGTCCGTCTCAGTCTCCTGCCTGACCACGACGATGGCCTCAACCCCGGAAATGCTTTGGATAAGCTGATACAGCGAGTCCGAATCGCGGCCCTCAAGCCCAAATTCCTGGGTATCCTCGATGTTCTCGTAGGTGACGACGAGGCGTCCCCCGTAATAGCGTACCATTCGCGACAAGAGCCGCGAGATGAGGATTCGCGACCCGAAGGACTTTCCGCCGCTCATCGCCGCGAAGGTTTTTTTGGGGTTTGCGCCCGCCGCCACGAGCCGCGAGGTGTGGGCGAATGTCTGCGCGCTGGTCGCGTCAAGGTGCCGGAAATAACCGGTGTCGGTGCACATCCCGAAGAGGAGGTATTCCGCCTCTTCCTTCGTCGGCGAGCCGCCGAGCCGCTCGACCACGGACTGCACGAGAAAGGCCGTGGACGGGGCCTTGCCGTCCACGAAGCTGTGCTCGAGCGCGGTATCGTTCGTCGCGTGATGGTCGATGATCGCTATCGGCAGGGACTCTAAGCCATTTCCCGCGTCCCCGATACGCTCGATGTTCGAGCAGTCGAGCACGACGAGCGCCGCGTCGGCGGGAAGTGTCGTCGGGTCTACCGAATTGTGGAAAAGTTGCTCGTATTTCTTGATTTCCGGTCGCTTAAAGGGACCGGCCGAAAGGAGAACGGTCTTCTTTCCCAGTCTGCGCAATAGTGAATCCAGGGCGAGACTGCTGCCTATGCAATCCCCGTCCGGCTCCTTATGGCCCGCGATTACGTAGGTGCCATAGTTCTTAAGAAAAGACTCTATGTTCGATGGTACATCACTCATTTTCTTTCGCTTCCTGTATAACCAACAACGATCTTTGCGTTTTGCAACCTGATACTATCGGTTTACCGCCCTGTATGTAAATATCGATTTCCGTGCGCATCCCGTATCCGTCGAAATAAATCCCCGGTTCCACGGAAAAACAGCTCCCTTCCAGAAGGCGGCGATTGTCCGGAAATTCCACGGAGTCGAGGTTTACGCCCGAACCGTGGCATTCCGTGTCGATGCCGTGCCCCGTCCGGTGCTTAATCGCGGCTTCCGGAAAAGATGCGAGTAGACGCTCGCGCGCAACGGCGTCAAGATCGCAACCGCGCACTGGGGCGCCCGAGGCGAGACCCTCCCGTACGCTTTCCACGACAAGGTCTCTCGCGAGCGCAAGATTCGCGAACGTCTCTTCGAGCTCCGGCGGCGCGCGCTTTTCGAAGTATCCGACCCATGAGATGTCCGCGTAGATGCCGTTAGGCTCCTTCGCCCAAATATCGAACTGGATGACGTCTCCAATGGCGAATCGGCGACCGGACTCTCCGTTCGGTATGGAGTAGTGCGGGTTACCTGAATTGGGCCCGCTCGCGACGATCGGCGGGTCGTCGGTGATAAGTCCCGCTTCGGAAAGGCGGGAAAGCATA
>DAOPXQ010000228.1:0-3970 GCA_035352395.1 Treponemataceae bacterium
ACGAGCGCGGTCTTCCCTTCAAGCTTTCTTGTCATTGGTATCTCCTGAGGTAATAATATGATAAAGGAAACAAATGTCAAGGAGAATTGTTTTGAAGAAGAGGTTGAAAGGTGGAGGGCGGCTATGGTGTAAGCAAAAAAAAAAGCGGGCCATTGCGGCCCGTTTCTTTTATTGAGAAATTGATCAGTATTGCCCGAGAGTTTCGGTCGCCTCGGTCACGAAGGCGTCGATCTTGCCTTCGGACTTAAGCCGCGCGATGGTCTTGTTGAGCTCGGCGACGAGCGCCGTCTCGCCCTTGCGAATCGCGATGGCCGATCCGCCGTCGGCGTCCATAAGGGTATAAGTCGCGAGCATGAGGTCGTCGTTCGCGGTCAGGTAGGCCTTGGCGACGGGGAGCTCCGCGACGACCGCCTCGATCTTGGAGTTCTTCAGCTCCATGACGAGGTCGGGAAGCTTGGCGAGTTCCTTGACCTGGGGATGGGGCGCGTCGAGCTTGTCGTCGGCGACTCCCTTGATCTTGCCCTTGGCGAGACCGACCTGGATCGCGCCGCGCTGCGCGCCGACGACCACGTCCTTAAGGCTCGCGATGTCCGCGGCGTACTTCGACTCGTCGGCCTTGCGGATCATGATTCCGTGCTCGGCGAAATAGTAAAGGTCCGTAAAGTCGACGTTCTTCTTGCGTTCGTCGTTCGGGGTCATTCCCGCGATAACCATATCGACGTTGCCCGTCGCGAGCGCGGCGAGAAGCCCGTCAAAGTCCATGTCCTTGATCTCGAGCTCGACGCCGAGGTCTTTCGCCACTTCGCGTGCGATCGCGACGTCAAAGCCGACGACGGTGTCTTTGCCGTCGATCTGGGCGTGGAACTCGTAGGGCGGGTAGTCCGCCGAGGTTCCAAGGATTATCTTGCCGGTTTTCTTGATCGAGTCGAGTCGGGTTTCTTTCGCCTTCGCGCAGCCGGTCATTCCCGCCGCGATAAGGCCGATCGCGGCGATCGCCAGAACCGCCAGTGTAATTTTCTTCATTTATTCCTCCATTTGCGCATGCGCAAACCGGAATGGAGTATAGACGGTTAGGTACAAGTTTTCAAGCTTGCAAGGTCCTGAGAGTAAGGGCTGCCGGAGATCTTGCGCCATTAAGGGGGCTCGCGCTATACTCGCCAACCGTATCGGGGGGCAGGGGAATGCGCGAGACTGATAATATTAACGGCACGCAGGTTCAGGCGATCATTGAGGGACTCGACGCCGTGTACTCATTACTTGCCGAGGCGCAGTCCGCTTGGAAGGTCGTGAGCCCCTGGAACTGTCCCGACGGCTGCGGAACGTGCTGCGTCGGCTTTGAGCCCGACGTGCTCGAGTGCGAGGCCCTCTATCTCGCCGCGTGGATGCTGCATCACCAGCGAGATCGCGCCGAAGCCCTCGTGGAGGGACGATTCGCTGCGATCGGCGGCGCCACGTCCGAGACCTGCGTTCTTTTCGACCCAAACTCGCCCTCCCATTGTACCGTCTACGGCGGGCGGTGCCTTATCTGCCGCCTGTTCGGTTATTCGGGCGATCGAGGCAAGGACGGGGAGCCCCGCTTTAGGCCCTGTAAGTTTCTCCCCGAGGATGAATCGAGCGCGGGTCGCAGGCAGTATTCAATCGAAGAGCTTTCCGCGATCTTTGGCGCCGTTCCCCCCGTTATGTCGGATATCGCGGCGCAGGCGCTCGCCCTGTCTCCCGATTCCGCCGAGGAACGACTCCCCCTGCGCGAGGCGTTGCCCCGGGCAATCGCGAAAATCCGCATGCTTGAGCGGTTTTCCGGAATGCCTACCGATCCCGAAACCCCCGAGCCGAATCCGTCTTCCCCGATGCCGCGCGCGTCCTAGAAGACCCTTTTTTATAGATAAAAAAACGTTCGAATACCTCTTGGAACTCCCTTAAACCGATAGTCAAAAACCCGTAAAAATGCCATATTAAAGCTGATTTGGCCCAGGTCAACCAACCATTCCTCAGGCCCGATCAAGGAGTTATACTATGTCTCTCGATTCTATACTTGGAATATTCCAGGGAATCCAGACTCTTTTCGCCGTAGACCCAACGATGGCCTTCGCGCGCATTGGGCTTATATTCCTCGGAATCCTGTTGGTCTACTTGGGCAAGAAAGAGGTCCTTGAGCCCCTCCTGATGATCCCGATGGGTCTCGGCATGGCGACCGTCAACGCGGGCGTCATGTTCTTCGATCCCCTGATGCTCCATAACGGCATCGGAACCCTCTTCCTCGAGTCCCAGGCGGGATCCGCGCTTACCAGCGCGGCCCAGGCCGGAGCGAACGCCGCGCAGGTCGCGACGAACGGGGCGATGGTTGCCGACCTCATGACGATCATTCAGATCGACTTCCTGCAGCCGATTTATACCTTCATGTTCTCGAACGGCCTCATCGCCTGCCTCGTGTTCCTCGGGATCGGAAGCCTTCTCGACATCGGCTTCATCATGGCCCATCCGTTAATCAGCATGTTCCTCGCGATCTGCGCGGAGCTCGGCACGATTCTCGTGCTTCCGATCGCGACCATGTTCGGCTACACTCCTCAGGAAGCGGCCGCCATCGCGATGGTCGGCGGCGCCGACGGCCCGATGGTCCTCTTCACGAGCCTTAAGCTCGCGCCCGCCCTGTTCGTACCGATCGCGGTTGTCGCGTACTTGTACCTCGGCCTCACCTACGGCGGATACCCGTACCTCATCAAGCTGATGGTGCCGAAGTCGATCCGCGGAACCGAGATGCCGAAACCGGTAAAGCCCCCGGTCCAGTTCACCGCCTTCCAGAAGCTTATGCTCGCGGTCGTGCTCTGCGTGCTGTTGACCTTCCTCTTCCCGGTCGCCGGCCCTCTGTTCTTCTCGCTCTTCCTTGGAATCTGTATCCGCGAGTCCGGTATCAAGGCGTTTCAGGATCTGGTGTCCACCACCATCCTCTACACCGCGACCCTGTTCCTCGGTCTTACCCTCGGAATCCTCTGCGAGGCGAGCACGATCTTCGACGCGAAGGTTCTTCCGCTCCTCCTCCTCGGAATCCTTTCCCTGTTGCTGTCCGGTATCGGCGGCCTGATCGGCGGATACATCGTGTACTTCTTCAAGAACGGCAAGTACAATCCGGTCATCGGAATCGCGGGCGTTTCCTGCGTCCCGAGTACGGCTAAGGTCGCGCAGAAGGTAGTCGCCAAGACCAACCCGAACGCGATCATCATGCAGTACGCGCTCGGCGCGAACATCTCCGGCGTCATCACCACCGCGATCATCGCGGCCGTGTACGTAACCATACTCGGCGCGAAGTAAAGGAGCCGGTATGTATACGATCGATTTTACCGCCATTATCGCGTTCGCCCTCGTCGCGCTCGTGATCATCTTCATCAGGATCTCCTGGACCCTGAAAGAGATTAACGACACGCTCGCGGCGCGCGGCCCCGTCGAGAACAAGGCCAACGTTGACCTTCCCTCGGCGAAGCCCGACGCGAAAGCCGCCTCGGCAGACTCCGAGGCGGAAGATACCGAGATCGCCGCGGTCATCGCGATCGCCAGCCAGGCGATGCGCGGCTGACAAACACAAGAGATAAGGAATTGCCATGAAGAAGATAAACTTTATGCTTACAGCGTTCCGCGACGGATTTCAGTCCGTCTACGGAGCCCGCGTTTTTTCCAAGGACTATCTGCCGGTCGTAGAGGCCTGCGCCGAAGCCGGAATCACCCATTTTGAGGCGGGCGGCGGAGCCCTCTTCCAGTCCCCGTTCTTCTATTGCAACGAGAACTCGTTCGACGTGATGGACGCCTTCCGCAAGGCCGCCGGCCCCAACGCTAACCTCCAGACGCTCTCGCGCGGAATTAACGTCGTCGGTCTCGACAGCCAGAGCTCGGACGTCATTAAGCTCCACGCCGAAATGTTCAAGAAGCACGGCATGACGACGATCCGCAACTTCGACGCGCTCAACGACGTCAACAACCT
>DAOPXQ010000229.1:0-3934 GCA_035352395.1 Treponemataceae bacterium
CGTGCTGGAATACCAAAACAGCATGGCATGGGGACTGTACCGTAAGGTTCAGCCTCTCCCAAACGCGAAAAAGATAGACTATCAGGCCGAGGAGATATCTCTCCAAAGCCTTCCGTCCCGGCTTACCTTCGTGCTGCAGATACCGCTCAGGAAGGATCATGGGCTCAAGACAAGCCCATACGCGACGGTCCTTCAATCAATCCAGGACCCGTCCAAGGGTCCTCTGCTGTTCCGGCTTCTTCCGATCATGAAAGGATTGCCCGAGGATATAGAGGCGATCGGCTTTACCGTGCGCATCAAGCCCATCCTCGCCGACGAAGGGGCCTTCCGGCTCGGGATCGAGTATCCCCAGGGAGAGCAAAAACCCGTCACGGTATATATCGACGACGTCCCCGTGCAAAACCCCAAGGCGACGCAAATTCTCGCGACGGGAACGCATCATCTTTCCGTCGTATCCGACGACTATCGCAACGAGCTCCGCGTCTTTACCGTCGAGCAGGCTCGCATGACCGAACTCTCCGTGCGGATGCAGGACACCGCTCCCCGCCTCTATCTCCTCGCGCCCGAGAACGCGCGCGTATACCTCGACGACGTCGAGCTCGCGAACGCGAAGGACGGCATGGTCATCGAACCGGGAGACCATACCGTGCGGTTCACGATCGGGGATTACGAGGTAACCCGCCCGCTCACGATAGAAAAGGGAAAAGACTATACCGTTTCCATGCTGATCGACGTAAATATCACCGTTTCTCCCTGATTTACCCAGTTTTCGCCGATTTTACGCTCAAGGATTCGCCTATCGAATCCGATATATTGAATATCGGGCAGTTCAGTTCCCCTCCCACCCACTGTCTGTCCGATAGCCTGATGGGCGGGCCGGTTGCAAAAGACCGGCTCTTTTATTTTTAAAGCCGCCTTGTAACAAACCCCCGTTTATGCTTTTATTGAAGGTATGTTTTCCAAAGCAACGCGAAAAACGACTATACTGGGCATCGTTATTGTCCTGTTTGCAATCATTTGCGGAGTGTCCCTGGGCCTTGCCCTCGCGACGACCAGGAACTTACGAAACGAGGAAAACTTCACCGAATTCAACCCCGCGCTTCCCACGCGCATTCTTGACATCCATGGCGACCTGATCACGGAATTCGCCTCCGAGGAAAAGCGCGAAATGATCACCCTCGATCAGCTTCCGCCCCACATGATCAACGCCCTCCTGACCCGCGAGGACCAGATTTTCTACAAGCATCACGGATTCAGCGCGAAGGCCCTGGCCCGCGCGGTGGTCGGCAAGCTGACCGGCCGATCGCTCGGCGGCGGCAGCACGATCACCCAACAGCTCGCGGGAACCCTGTACCTCGACCGCAGCGAGATGTCGCTAACGCGCAAGGTCAAGGAGCTTTGGTGGGCGCTGCAGCTCGAGCGCCGCTACAGTAAGGACGAGATCCTTGAGCTTTATATGAACAAGATGTATTTCGGCGGCGGTACCTACGGGGTTAACGCCGCCTCGAAATTCTACTTTGGGCATCCCGCGACGGAGATCACGCCGGCGGAATCGGCCCTGCTCGTCATCCAGCTCTCGAACCCCGCCTATTACAACCCCTTCGAGCACCCGAACCGGGCCATGGAGCGTCAGCGCGAGGTGCTCAACCAGATGATCTCGCAGGGCTACCTCGACAAGAAAACCGCCGACTCCTCTTTTGACGACTATTGGGCAAAATTCGATTATACCCGCACCGCGAGTTCCGCGTGGCTCTCGCGCGACGACAAGGCGCGCTGGTTCTCCGAATACGTCCGCCGCCAGCTCGAGACGATGGTTTACGGCACGATGGACATCTACTCCGGCGGCTACACCGTTCACACCACGCTGGACCTCGCGCATCAGGCGGCCGCGGACAAGGTAATGGCCGACTACATCGCCATGGCGAACAGGCGATTCAAGGCCTCGAGCTCCACGCGGTTCGCGGAGGGAGATCAGTACTCGAAGATCACCGAGATGATCGCGTTGACCTTCAATATCCCGCAGCTCGCCGTTTCCGCGGAGCGCATCCACGTCAAGTCGCTCGCGTATTACCGCAACCGCATCAATCCCGTCGTCGACATCATGTCCCTCACCTTTGGGCTCGACGGGCTCAAGATGGAAACGAATAAATCGAGCGCCAACCTCCAGAAGGCCGCCGCGAAGACGACCGTCGAGGGCGCGCTCATATCGATCGAGAACGACACCGGATATATCACGGCCCTCGTCGGCGGCAGCAAGTTTGACCAGTCGAACCAGGTTATCCGCGCGACCCAGGCCTCCGTCCAGCCGGGAAGTACCTTTAAGCCCCTCTATTACTCGGCCGCCATCGACACCCGAAAGTTTACCTCGGGATCCATGATCAGCGATACGCCGGTGGTTTTCTACAACAACGAGGGCGTGCCGTATACCCCGCTTAACTTCAAGGGCGAGTGGAAGGGCACCGTGCTCCTGTGGGAGGCGCTCGCCAATTCCATGAACGTCCCGTCGATCCGAATCCTCGACGGCATCGGGTTCGACGCGGCGATCAACCGTTCCTCCGCGCTCTTGGGCTATAGGGACAAGGCGGAGGTCGAGAAGAACTTCCCCCGCGTCTACTCGCTCGGGCTCGGCGTAATCAGCGTCGCGCCTATCCAGATGGCGCAGGCCTTTGCAACCTTCGCGAATCAGGGAAAGGAAGTCACGCCGATCGCGATCCGCTCGGTCGACGACCGCAATGGGCGAACCATCATCGACCCGGAAAAGGAACTTCGACTTGAGCAGAAGCGCAAGGGCAATGAGGCGCAGCTGATCAGCCCGCAGAACGCGTATATCATGACCGATCTCCTCAAGAACACGATTCGCGTCGGAACGCTCGGCTGGGGCTCGGGTTACGAGGGCAAATTCACGTTCACCGACCAGAACGGCAGGAAATTCGTCATGCCCGCGGCCGGAAAGACCGGCACGACGCAGAACTGGGCCGACGCGTGGACGGTCGGCTATACCCCGTACTACACGACGGCGATCTGGTTCGGCTTTGATCGGCGGGGACTCTCGCTCGGTCTCGACAACACGGGAGCGACGCTTGCCGGTCCCGCCTGGGGCGATTACATGCACCAGATACACGGCGGGTTGCCCTACCGCGACTTCGTTAAGCCGCAGACGGGACTCGTGCACGCGACGGTCTGCAAGAAGTCCGGCCTTCTCCCGACGGAAAACTGCGTCGACGGGACCGTGGGGCTATACTATCTTGAGGGAACGCAGCCGACGAGCTATTGCGATTATCACGAAAACAGCGAGACTTTAAAGCGAATGTCGATAGACCGACTCCAGAAGGAAAGCTACTCGACGGGACAGAAACCCATCGACGTCGACACCTCGGAGTTGACCATCGATCCGTCGCTGTTCAGCGATCCCGAACCGAGCGCGCAGCCCGCTCAGGGACAGCCCGCGTCGGAGAGCGCGCAAAACAAGCCCGAGGAGCCCGCGTACAACCCGCTCCTCGAATAGACACCGGGGAGGTGGAACCGTGCTCCTTTCCATCGACGAGATCAAGACGAAAAACAGGGTACGCCGCGGCGACCCGCACATCGAGGCGCTCATGGGCAGCATGGCGAAATTCGGCTTGCTTAACCCGATTATCGTGGATTCAAAAAATAACCTGATAGCCGGCTACCGCCGGCTCGAGGCCGCGCGCGCGCTTGGATGGAAGACGATTTGCGTCTCCATGGTCGAGGGCGCGGACCGCGCGAAGGCGCTCGAGATATCCCTCGAGGAAAACGTCCAGCGGCTCGAGCTCGCGCCGGAGGACGTTTCCGCGGCTATGGCCCGGATCGAGCGTTACAGGCGTCCCAACGTTTTCGTGCGAATCGCCCTCGCTATCCGCGACTTTTTCAGGAGACTGTTCGGAAGGTTCTTCTAATTCGATTACTTGGCGAT
>DAOPXQ010000230.1:0-3918 GCA_035352395.1 Treponemataceae bacterium
GCTATTACCCGAGCTTCCCAAGCTCGTGACGGGGGTCCGACTCCCCTCATCCGCTGTAATTTCTCTTTTTTTTGCAAAGTGAACGCACAGCTTCCCAAGCTCGTGACGAGGGTTCGACTCCCTTCATCCGCTAAAATATGTCTTTTTTTTATCCCGCATGACAAACGTCTATTCAAGCGCAGTCTCGTCAAAACTTGAGACGATGTTATCGAAATAGACTATGCCTTTTGTGGTGATCGATGTATCTCGGTATAATCCGATCTTCAGGTAATTGCAGGCTTTATTAAAACAGTTGCGCCCGGTATACACGGATTGTCCGTCCGCGGCTTGCATCTTAAGGCCATTAAGCCAGACCTCGACGCTACCGTCGGATCCCGTTGACCAATGCGTCTTAATCTTGATTGTATTCCATAAACCTTTCGCGATCCCGACCGAGGCAATATCCATTACCCCATTCGTGTCCCATGAATACACGGCGATTATGACTTTTCCGTTTTTGTACTTTATGGCCAAAGGCGGCGAGTGAGCTGGGTAGTTCTGCCACGTTTCGCCCGCGGTAGCGTCGGGCTGATCGTGAAACTGCCCGATGATCTGCCACTCATCGCTTTCCGCATACTCATCCGAGATCTTGAAGTCCCAGCCATAAAACATCGTGGAATGGCATCTACCGCTATTCGGCAATTGAATCTCGCTTCTTGCGGTCTTGATTCCGCTTGACGGCGACGTCCAATAATCCTCGCCTTCGAATAGCTGAAACATTCCGCATTTATTGATCCGCGGATCTAGATCGGTAACTACCTCGAAATTCCTCGCATTATACTGGCTTTCCCAGGGATCATGATTTGAATTCTCGAAGTTCAGGCTCGCTAGGGCGATCGACCCGTTATCGACGTCGACGGCGTTATTCGTCTTACAGGAAAGAATCGCGATAACGCCAATGAGTAGCGCGACGTATTTTGTCATTATCAATCCCCGCGTGCGCGAGGGGCGTCGACGATCGCCGGCACGATGGAATCAGCGACTATCCTTCTGTTAATGCCATGATCGACGTCAGGGTCCGAGGAAATCGCCACGACGATATCAAGCGCGGGCACGACGTAGATATACTGACCGCCGAAGCCGTTCGCGAAGTACCCGGGATAACCGGTCGCGGCCGACACCCAAAATTGCCAACCGTACCGCTCGCCGCAGGGCATACCGCCCGAGGATTGCGCGACCGTCGCCCCGCGAAGCCATTCCGGATCGATGATCTGCTCGCCGTTCCATTTGCCGCCTTGCAGCCATAGATTGCCAAGCTTTACCATATCGCGCGCGCGAATATACAGAGCCCATCCCCCGACGCTCGCGCCGCGACCGTCCGTGGGCCATAGCCTCCGAGGTATTCCCAAGGGTCCCCAAAGATATCGCTCGGGAAATCGAGATCGCGTCAGACCCGAGGAGCGATTCACTATAGCGCTAAGAAGATGCGAGTTAAAACTGTTGTAGTTGAAGTGAACGCCCGGATCATAGTTGAAGGGTTGAGAAAGGAAAAACCGACACCAGTCATCGCGGTTGTAGATGCCCTCAAACGGAATCTGCCGATTGTCATTCCATTGATATCCCGAGGTGAACGAGAGTAAATGCTTCAGGGTGAGCGCCGACGCGCGGGGATCGAATTCCGACGGAGCGTACTCGGGGAAGTAATCAAGAACCTTCCGGTCGAGACTCTGGATGAAACCCTTTTGCTTCGCTATACCGACGAGCGTGCCGGTCACGCTTTTCGTGGCGGAGTTTGCGCGTTGCAACGTCCATGGAGTGGATCCACGGTAATGTCTCTCATAGACGATCTTCCCGCCGCGCGAGACGACGACGGCGCGGATTGACGGATAGGTAGAAGTAATTTCGTTACCCATCTTCGTAAGCGCGACCCCATCGATGCCGACGGACTCCGGAGACGCGCGCGGAAGATCGCCAAGGCAGCCGCCCGCGAGCGCGATTACCGCACCGAGCGCCGCAATGCCACCGGCGACGACCGCGAAGGTTTTAGCGGGGCGATTCGCGAAGGTCGCGGCCATGACTACGTTTGCCGAGGCTACCAGAAAAAAAAGCGCGTAGGCGATCGGAGAGCCGGAGAGCGCGCGAAAAACCGGGATGGAAGCGGGATAGATCAATACGGTCTTTAGGCCTTCCACCGGCCAGGAGTCGATACCCGTCATGAACGCGAAAGCGAGCGCGGTCAGGCAGACGGGTAGGCAAAGCCATCCCCATGGACGGGGCTCAAAACGGCGAAAGGCGAGCTGAAGCTCGACGAGCGGTACGGTTACGATGAGCGAGAGTATCGCGATATTATACGTCTTGACGACTGGCAGGAGGCCATTAAGCGCGAACGCGGCGCAAAAATAGCCCATGACGGTCAAACCCGTGATTATATAGAGCCTCGCGCGCCCGCTTGCGCGCGAGGCGATGAGGTATGGCACGAACGCGAACCACGCTAACCACGAGACCGGGGAAAAGGCGTACGCCAGAATGAGTAAAGCAAGAGAAATCAACGACGCGCCGATCGAGGCGAGCCATGCTCGCGAACCACTACCCGAAAAAACGCCAAGAATTGACTTTTGGTTCATTTGATCGCTCCTTGATACCTGAAAATAATACCATGCAAAGCATATGCGCACTATTCTTTTCTCTCGCCAGCAGACGATTGCATGGACATAAGCCCGCGGTGTATAGTGCGGCGAAATGGAATACATACTGACGGGCGTGGCTAACGCCTTTGGGGCGCCGGTGTTCCGCGTCGCCGAGACGGAGAGCACGATGCGCGACGCGCAAGAACTGGCCAAGGAGGGAGCCGCGGACGGGACAGTCATATACGCGGACTTTCAGACGGCCGGCCGTGGCCGCGTCGATGGGCGCGTCTGGAAATCGCGCCCAGGAGAAAATCTTTTATGCACGACGATACTCCGGAGAAAGCCCGTTACGGGCTTTACCATTCGCGTCGGTCTCGCGGCGGCTCGGGCGTTCGACGCCTTCCTACTGGGCGCGGGCAACAAGCTCGGCTCGGGCGACGGTCTCGGCGCTGGAGTCGCGCGCGTTAAATGGCCGAACGACGTGATCATAGGCGGCAAGAAGGCCGCGGGAATTCTCTGCGAGAACGACGGCGAGTGCCTGTTCGTCGGCGCGGGGTTAAACCTCGGGCAGCTTGAATTCCCCCCGGAGCTCGAGTCGAAGGCAACCTCACTCGCACTCGCGATCCGTGAGGCGACGAGCGCCGCGGGAAATGGGGCATCCGCCAGCCCGGTCATCCCCTCGCGGGAGGGGCTCCCTTCCAGGGAGGCCCTGCTCCAGCGATTCCTCACCGAGCTAAAAGCCGTACTCGAAAGCGACTCATGGCTCGATGACGCCACGATGCGCCTGTGGAAACGAGGCGAACGGGCGACGCTCGTGCCGGGCGACCCCGAGAAAGACGAGCGCATTGAGGGAACCGTAGAGGGACTCGGCGCATCGGGCGAGCTGCTCTTCCGTCAGGCGGACTCAGGCGAGATCAGGCGAGTCTTCTCCGGGGAATTTCGCCTGTCGTGACACACCCTGCCCCACTTGCGCGTCGCAAGCGCTCCGCGTTATTATCGAAGCACTATGCTAGATTACCGTTTTATCAAGGACAACCTTGACGCCGTCAAGGCAAATATCAAATCGAGAAACATGAGCGCCGACGCGGACCTCGTCGTGGCGCTCTTCGACAAGCGCACGGCCCTCGTCACAGAGCTGCAGACGCTGCAGACCAAGCGCAACGACAACGCGAAGGCGATGAAGGGAAAGCTTTCCGACGACGAGCGCAAACGGCTCATCGACGAGGGGAAATCCATCAAGGACGAGATCGCGTCCGCCGAGGCGACGCTCGCCAAGGCAGAGGTCGAGCTTGACGCCGCTGGGCGCATGATC
>DAOPXQ010000231.1:0-3910 GCA_035352395.1 Treponemataceae bacterium
CTTCATACTCACCACCACGCGCAGGGGCGCTATCATGCCGACGATCCTGTCGCGGGTCAGAACCTATGCCTTCGTCGACAGGCCCATGGAAAGGCAGCAAGAGGTAATCTCGCGGGTATTTCACAGCGTGCCCGAGGGGAAAGAACTCCTCGAGGGTTTTTTTAACAGATTCCTTCCCGTGCCCGCGGCGTCCATCGAATCGGCGGCGACTATGTACCTGAACGGCATTCTCGCCGAAGCGATCGATGTCGGCAAGAAACCCCTGCAATCGCTTCGGTCAGCGCTGGGACAAAACGCGCAAACTTGCGAGATACAGCAGATCTCGGCGATGCTCAATAAATTCAAGCCGGAGATAGTCTATAGGCTATTTCTCGCGCGATGCGCGCGCGTCTTGCGCGAAAGCCTGCGAACCGGGCTCGCGGACGCGCGGGAGATTTCCGTATTCGCGAAATGGTCCAAGTTGATACAGGCGGCATGCGACTCAGTCGAGGTATATAACCTGACGCCGGTCGCATCGCTCGAGCGTCTCGCGCAGGAGATGAAGGAGTCGCTTTGAGGGAGTTTATCCGTCGGGCATTGCAAAAGACCTCTCGCATGAACGCGGAGCAGATCCAAAGTCTCCTTTCGCTCGTGACCGAGGAGTACGAGCTTTTGGACGCGGTGCTCGACTCCCTTGGCACCGGAATTCTCATCTGCGACTCGTTTCATTTCATCGTGCAGAACAACAAGGCCGCGACGCGGATCCTTCCGCTGGAATTTCACGACATGCAGGATAAGCCCGTTTGGGTATGCGTGCGCGACAAGGATCTCGCTAATTTCATTTACGAGACGATCGAAAACGAGGAACCGGTCAGCGCGCGCGAATTCACGCTCGAGGAAGCCTCGGGCACGCGGTTCCTCAGCGTCAGCGTAATGCCTCTCGTGAGGAGCAAGAGCGTCCGCGGCACGATCATCACTGCCGAGGACATAACGGCGAAGAAGAACGAGGAGATGCGGAATAGAAGGCTCGAAAGCCTCGCGAGCCTCACGAATCTCGCGGCGACCGTCGCGCACGAGATTAAGAACCCTCTGGGTTCGATAAGCATATACGTCCAGCTGGTCCGCAAGACATTGGCGAAGGGAATGGCCGGGGAAGACGGACAGATCGCGAAGTACCTCGACATCGTCGACGAGGAAATCGAACGGCTCAATAAGATCGTCGTCGATTTTCTGTTCGCCGTGCGGCCGCTTAAGTTCGACTTTTCCCCGCTCGACGTCAACGCGCTGCTCCAGGCCCTCGCGGATTTCATGTCCGAGGAGCTGAAGCAGGCAAAGATCGAACTTGTCCTCTCGCTAGCGGAATCGATTCCGCCGATACAGGGCGACGAAAGGTTCATGAGGCAGATGTTCATCAATCTTATCAAGAACGCGATGGGCGCGATGCCGGATGGCGGGCAAATACGGATAGAGTCAAGGCTTGTCGAGGACTTTATCGTGATCAAGGTAGACGATACCGGAATCGGGATCCCCGAGGAGATGATTCACAAGATCTTCGAGCCCTATTTCACCACCAAGGTGGACGGGACCGGACTGGGGCTCACGATGGCGTATAAGGTCGTCAAGGAACACGGGGGCGACATTCGCGTTCAGTCGGAGATCGGTAAGGGCACGTGCTTTACCGTTTCGCTGCCGGTGATGCGCCGCGCGCAGAAATTGCTTGAATACGGGGAGTATCGCGAATGATGAAATTCACGATCCTGGTAATAGACGACGAACGGAACATACGGGAAGGCCTTAAGGCCGCGCTTGAGCTTGACGGCTATTCGGTGCTGATCGCGGCGGACGGCGCGGAGGGCCTCGACATCGCCCTGCACAGCGACATAGACCTCGTGATCACCGATCTCCGCATGCCCGGCATAAGCGGCGAGGAAGTCCTCCGAAGGGTTTCCACCGAGACGCCCGGCATACCGGTAATCGTCCTCACCGGGCACGGCACGGTGGAGAACGCCGTCGAGGCGATGAGATCCGGCGCGTACGATTTTCTTACGAAACCGCTCAATCTCGACAGGCTCTCGCTTCTCGTAAAGCGCGCCCTGCAAAATCGCGAACTCGTTCTCCAACAGCGAGAGCTCCTACGCGAGGTTGAAAACCGGAAATCATTCGAGCACATAATCGGGAAGAGCCCCGCCATGATGAAGGTATTCGAGGTCCTCAAGCGCGTGGCCCCCACGAAGGCTTCCGTTCTGATTACGGGCGAAAGCGGCGTCGGAAAGGAATTGATCGCGAACGCGCTGCACAACCTTTCTCCCCGAAAGGACGGCCCGTTCATAAAGGTTCATTGCGCCGCGCTCGCGGAGACTCTTTTGGAAAGCGAGCTTTTCGGCCACGAGAAAGGATCCTTTACCGGAGCCGTTGCGCGGAAACGCGGGCGCTTCGAGCTCGCCCAAACAGGTACGATATTCCTCGACGAGATCGGCGAGATCGACCAATCTGTGCAGATCAAGCTGCTTCGCGTTTTGCAGGAAAAAAAGTTCGAGCGCGTAGGCGGAGAGGAAACGATAGAAGTCGACGTGCGCGTGATAACGGCGACCAACCGCGACCTCGAGAAGGAAATAGCGGCGGGACGGTTCCGCGAGGATCTCTTTTATCGGCTTAATGTCGTCAGCATAAACGTTCCGCCCCTTCGCGAGCGGAAGGACGACATTCCGCTAATGATCACCTCGTTTATTAGGGAATTCGCGGAGGAGAACGGAAAGCGAATCGACGGGATAGACCCGAAGGCGCGCTCGGCTTTATATGCTTACGACTGGCCGGGCAACGTGCGACAGTTGCGTAACTGCATGGAAAGCGCCGTGGTGATGACCTCCGGTACCGTCATTACGCTTGACGACCTCCCCCCGACCATCCGCTCGGGCGACGAGGTTCCCTCGATACACATCCCCGTTGGCGTTACGATGGCCGAGGCGGAAAAACAGGTTATTGTGCAAACCTTATCCGCAAATAACGGAAATAAGACGAAAACGGCGGAAGCCTTGGGAATCGGGCGTAAAACCCTTCATAGAAAATTAGATGAATATGGCATCGAGAATAAGTTGGGATCGGAGGACGAAATCCCCGACGACCAGTCCTAGAAAACCCGCTAACGTTTTGCCACGAGCCAACGCTCTATGCGTTTGTATGATTCGTTGATTTTAGTGGTCATTCGCGTGGCGCGCTCTAGATCCTGAGCTCCGCCGGCCACGAGATCAGGATGGTTCTTTTTAAGAAGCCTCTTCCATGCCGCCTTACAATCCTCGGCGCCCGCGCCGGCCGGAAGGTTAAGCATGCGATAATCCGCCAATAGTTCGTCGGGAACGTCCGTTCTCACTATCTCGATTTTTTTCTTTGCGGTCGAAACGCGCTCTTTTGCGTTTCCCGCCTCGCGGATTTTCCCGGGATTCGGTTCCCATGTCTCGAAGGGATCGTCATCGTTGGCTAGTCGATCGCTTAAGATGTCACCAAGTCGGTCATAATAGCCACCCACAATCGTCTCCTTATATGCGAAAAAATAGTATAGCCGCGAAAAAAGGCGAAGTGCAAGCTTTTTCCTTGCAATCAAACCCCTTCTAATATATTATGATAATACGGTCTTGCTTTATAAGGAGATTTTACGATGAAGATCAAAAAAAGGACGTTTGGAGTCCTTTCAAATGGTCAAAAAACCGCGATATTTACCATTTCAAACAAAAAAATGTCATTTTCCGTCACTAATTACGGATGTACCATAACAAGCATAAACCTGCCCTCCCCGGACGGCGGTTCGGACGATATCGTCCTTGGGTATTCCACGCTTGAGGGCTATACCCGCAATCCTTGTTTCTTTGGCTGTCTGGTCGGAAGGTTCGCAAACCGAATTTCCAATTCGACCTTTGAGTTAACCGGAAAAACCTGG
>DAOPXQ010000232.1:0-3897 GCA_035352395.1 Treponemataceae bacterium
TTCCGGGTATGAGAACAAGATCGAAAAGACAATACGTTCTCTTATTGACTCGGGCGACATCGATCCCGCGATCGTTATCGACATTAAGGTGCCGATCGAGGAAGTGGTCGAGGTTAAGGACGGTAAAAAGCGGAATATCACCAAGAAATTCCTTCCGGGCTATATCCTGATCGAGATGGAGCTTCCCGATCTCGGTTGGAAGGCAACCTGCTCCGCCATTCGAAAGATTCAGGGCGTTACCGGTTTTGTCGGTACCCCAAGCGGCGTTCGGCCTCAGCCGATCAGTTCCGACGAGGCTAAGGCGATCCTTCAGAAGGCCGGCGAGCTTAAGGGCGATAAGGCCCCGCGCATCAAGCAGTCGTTCTCGATCGGCGAGTCGGTTAAAATCATCGATGGCCCGTTCGATTCCTTTACCGGTACTATAGAAGAAGTCAATGCGGAAAAGAATAAGCTCCGCGTCATGGTTGGTATTTTTGGCCGGGCGACCCCGGTCGAAGTCGATCTATTACAGGTTGAAAAGATTTAGCGTGTAACGAATTCGCCTGGGTCGGTTTCGGTCTGGGCGCGTTCTGTTTCATATGGGAGATGCGAAACGTCCTAACGGACGTTTCGCTTTGAGTTTCCGCCTTCGGCGAAAACTCAGGGCTCGGGGTGTTACCTCGGTGCATCGATATCACCACATAGGAGAAATCTATGGCAAAGAAAAAGATCACTGCCCTGGTCAAGCTGCAGTGCCCCGCCGGCAAAGCGACACCCGCTCCCCCCGTCGGACCCGCGCTTGGACCTCATGGCGTCAGTGCTCCTAAATTCGTGCAGGAATTCAACGACCGCACGAAATCAATGGAAGCCGGACTCATTATTCCGGTCGTCATCACCGTCTACTCGGACAAGACCTACACCTTCATCCTGAAGACCCCGCCCGCATCCGTTCTTATCAAGAAAGCGTGCAACCTTCAGAAGGCTTCCGAGAACGCCAAGACCCACAAGGTCGCGACCCTTTCCAAGGCGAAGCTCGAGGAAATCGCGAAGATCAAGATGCCGGACGTTAACGCGAACGATCTTGAGGCCGCGAAGAAAATCGTCGCCGGAACTGCCCGCAGCATGGGCGTAGAGGTGGAGCGGTAATATGAAACACGGAAAAAACTATCGCAACGCGCTCAAGAAATACGATTCGACCAAGGCCTACGACATCTCCAAGGCTTGCGAGCTCGTTAAAGAGCTTAAGTTCGCCAAGTTCGACGAGACCGTAGAGGTTCACGTCGCTCTCAAGCTTTCCAAGAGCCAGAGCGTCCGCGACACCGTCGTCCTTCCCAATCAGTTCCGCGAGGAAAAGAAAGTCCTCGTGTTCTGCAAGGACGAAAGGGCTAAGGAAGCTCTCGACGCCGGAGCCGCTTTCGCGGGCGCCGACGAGTACATCGAGAAGGTTAAGGGCGGCTGGCTCGATTTCGATATCGCCGTCGCTACCCCGGACATGATGAAAGACGTCGGTCGCCTCGGTATGGTGCTCGGACGGAAAGGCCTCATGCCTAACCCGAAGACCGGTACCGTCACGAACGACATCGCGGCCGCGATCGCCGAGCTCAAGAAGGGACGGACCGAGTTCCGCGCCGATAAGACTGGCGTAATCCATCTTGCGGTCGGTAAAGTATCCATGGACGCGCCGAAGATCGCCGAGAACATCGAGACCTTCCTCGCCGAAATGATGCGCAAGAAGCCCACCGACGCGAAGCTTGACTTCCTTCAGTCTGTTTCGATCAGCTCGACCATGGGCCCCGGCGTTTGGGTCGACTTTAAGGTAGGAGAGTAATTATGGCAGTGAAAGCAAAAAAACTCCAAGCCGCCAAGACCTCCGCGATCGCCGACATCAAGGCTCGCTTCGAGGCGGCGAACGACTTCATTTTCACCGAGTACCGTGGGCTTACCGTGGAGCAGATTACCTCGCTCCGCCGCCAGCTTCGCGAGAAGGGCTGCAACTATAAGGTCGTAAAGAACAACTTCGCGCGCATCGCGTTCGAGGATCTCAAGAAAGCCGACGTTTCCAACTACCTGTCCGGGCCGACCGCTGTCGCGCTCGTGGGTGAGGAATCCGGAGCAGCCGCAAAGATCCTGTTCGCCTTCGCGAAGGAAACCCCCGCGCTCGTCATCAAGGGCGCCCTGATCGGCGGAGAGGTGTACGACGCGGCTAAGACCGAGGCGTATTCCAAGCTCCCCGGCAAGAAAGAGCTTATCTCCATGCTCATGTCCGCAATGCAGGCTACCACTACCAAGCTGGCCGCCACGCTGCAGGCTGTGGCGGACAAGAAAGCCGAAGCGTAACGTATTTAATCATGGCCAGGCTTCGTCGAGCAACGCTTGATGCGTTTCTCACCGCCGCCGTCCTGGTCATGCAAAATGTCCCAGCGGTGCCGTATGGCGCCGAATGGGCATCGGCCCGGATAATCCGGCCGAAGTTTATTCCGTAAGGAGAAGATAATATGGCAGCTCTTACCAACGAACAGATTCTGGACGCTATCGCCGAAATGACCGTTCTCGAGGTTTCCGCCCTCGTGAAGGCAATGGAAGAGAAGTTCGGCGTTACCGCCGCCGCTCCCGTCGCCGTCATGGCCGGTGGCGCCGCCGGTGGTGCCGCTCCCGCCGAGGAGCAGACCGAGTTCACCGTAACCCTCAAGGGACTTTCCGCCGACGACAAGAAAATCTCCGTCATCAAGGAAGTTCGCACCGTTACCGGACTCGGACTCAAGGAAGCGAAGGACCTCGTCGAGGGCGCTCCCAAGACCCTCAAAGAGAACGTTTCCAAGGACGACGCGAACAAGATCAAGGAAGCGATCACCGCCGCCGGTGGTATCGTCGAGATTGCCTAATTTGGCGCGACGGGGTTCGGTGGGCTTGCCTGCCGGGCTCCGGCTTTTTCAAGTTTCCGATTTTTCCCGAAAGGTTCCTGGGACAGGTATCCCCGGAGCCTTTTTGCAGTATATAGATAACCAGTCTACCGTTTTTTTTAGGGGGTAAGGATGCTCGCGAGAAACCAGGCGATCAACCGTCAGTACATCGGCAAGAATATCCGTAATTTCATGGAATTGCCGGACCTCATTGATATTCAGCTTTCGTCATATGAGAAATTCCTTCAGCGCGATAAAACCCGCAATGAGTCCTCTTCGGAAGAAGTTGGCCTTGAGGACGTTTTTCGCTCGACCTTTCCGATCGAAAGCCCGAACGGTGACATGCTGCTCGAGTACGAGTTCTATGAACTCGACGAAGAGAACATCAAGTTCTCCGAACTGGAATGCAAGCAAAAGGGCCTCACGTTTTCCGTGCCCCTTAAGGCGCGCATAAACCTGATATTCCAGCAGACGGGCGAAATCCGTCAGAAAGACATATACATGGGCGACATTCCGCTCATGACCGACCGCGGCACGTTCATCATCAACGGCGCCGAGCGAGTCGTGGTCTCGCAGATCCATCGCTCCCCGGGCGTACTCTTCAGCCACGAGAAGGGAATCTTCTCGAGCCGCATCATTCCGTATCGCGGAAGCTGGCTCGAGTTCGAGATCGACCAGAAAAAAGAGCTCGTGTACGCGAAGATCGACCGCAAGAAGAGAATTCTCGCGACGCTGTTCCTTCGCGCGCTCGGCTACGAGACCCGCGAGGACATCATTCGATGCTTCTATAAAACCGAGGACCTCAAGGTCTCCGACGATCGCGCCGTGCGCGAGAAGCTTATCGGAAAGGTACTCGCGTCCGCCGTCTTCATCACCGACGAAAACGGCGAGCAGAAGAAGCTCTATCGGGCCGGCGAGAAGATGCACCCGCATAACGTCGACGAGCTCGTCATGAACAAGGTCGCGGAAATCTGCGCGATCGACTTCGAGGCCGAGGGTTCGCTCAACTCCCCGATGA
>DAOPXQ010000233.1:0-3896 GCA_035352395.1 Treponemataceae bacterium
GGTTTTTATCGAGGGCATCGAGTCGATAAAGCAGGCGATCAGCGCGCGGATCGAGCTTACCCGCATCATCACGCATGATTATTCCAAACTATCGGATTGGGCAAAGGATCTCATCAAGAAGAACTCCGGCGCGGAGATCCTGGAGATGCCGTACGCGCTGTATAAAAAACTGTGCGATAGGGAAGAGCCGACCGAACTCATCGTGACGGCGAAGGTCAAGACGACGGCGATTAAGGATTTGGTCCTGCCGAAGGAACCCGTCGTTCTCATATTCGACCGACCGAGCGACAATGGCAATTTCGGCTCGATCATCAGATCCGCCAATTCGTTTAACGTCGACGCCGTTTTCATAGTCGGTCACGGTATCGACTTCTACGATCCCAAGGTCATTCGATCGAGTTTGGGGAGCGTCTTTCACTCTCAGATCGCGAACGTCCAATCGATGGGCGAGCTGGAAGAATGGATAAAGGCGCAAAAGGAAAAAAACGGAATGGCGATAGTTGGGACCGACTCGACCGGCGAGGCGTCGCTGCTCGCGAATCCGCTGAAAAAGCCCATCTCGCTGATACTGGGGAACGAGGCAAAGGGGATGAGCGTCGCGCTTAAGCAGCTGTGCGACTACGTCGTCCGGATACCCATCTCCGGCGACGTCAATTCTCTGAACGTTTCGTGCGCGGGCTCGATCTTCCTTTGGGACATCTATCGAAACGGCAAGGCGACCTGACGATCGCGAAATGGGACGCGCATGGGGGAACCAAAGACGATAACGCTTTCAGGCGGAAACATGAACGCGCCCTCCCTGAGGGACGGCGTGATATACAAGGGTACGCATCGCGCGACGCCGAATATCGACGCGTTGCTCCGACACGCGCGGGGGAAGGGGTTACGCTGGGTTCCGGAGTCGTTCGGCGCGGTTGACGGCAAGCACGCGCTCTCCTTTATCGAGGGCGACGTGGTTCACGACAGTCCACGTTGGCTCTTGAGTAAAAGGCTCCTGCGGGAAAGCGCGCGCAAGCTCCGGGAGTGGCACGACGCGACCGAGGACTTCGTCCCGATAAACGATGACTGGCTTCTCGGCGGCGACGAGCCGAAGGAAGTCGTATGCCACAACGACTTCGCCCCGTACAACTGGGTGTTCGACCGGGGAAGAAGGCTTGTGGGGTTGATAGACTTCGATACCTGCGCGCCGGGGTCTCGCCTGAGGGATATCGCCTACGCGGCCTATCGAATAGTGCCGCTGATGCCGTTCGGCGACGCGGCCGAGTATATGGAAACCTCTCCGTTTCCCGTTAAGAAGATGATCTCGCGAACTCGGTACTTTCTCGCTCAATACGCCTCGGGCGATATAGCAAGGCTCTATGCGTTCGAGGCCGTCGTCGAGCGTCTATCCCGTCGTCTCATCGCCATCGCCGAGTGGTCGGAGGGCGAGGGGACGCGAACCGGTAACCAAGAGCTGCTGCGCCACGCGCGGATGTACCGCATGCACGCCGAGTGGGCTTGGGATGCGTTTATCGACAAAAAGTATAGTTGAAAGATACTTACGCAATCGCGGAACGGTCGAAGAATACCGATCGCGTTTGCCTGGGGAGTAACGAATGAATCATTACCGTATTCGCGATTTGGAGCGCGACGACGTCGCCGTACTTAACGCCTTAAAGCCCGCGACGTGGGGGGATATCTCCGCGATCCATGAGCATTACCTAACCGTGAAAAATTGCCATAGCGTAGCCGTAGTCGACGATGGTGGCGCGGTGGCGGGCATCGGGACCGGCATTTCCTTTTCGGGGACTGGGTGGCTCGCGCATATCATCGTATCGAAGGACCGCCAAAGAAGGGGCTTGGGAACGATGATCGTGGAAGACCGCTTGCGGTTTCTTCGGGAGCGAATGGGCTGCGATACCATCACTCTGACGGCTACGGACGACGGGTATCCCGTATATAAAAAAGTCGGTTTTTCCGATGAGTCCATGTATCGCGTTATGGTCAAACCGCAGAATTACGCCTTCGACGACGCCGAGGACGACAGGATCGTTAGGATCGAGGATGCGCATATCGAGGACGTTTTGCGAATTGACCGCATCGCCTCCGGCGAGGATCGATCCGGGCTGTTGCGTCCCGTTCTCAAAAACGGTTACGCGTTTGTCGCGCGCGGCTCGGCGGAGGGTTTCTATCTGCCATCCTTCGGCGACGGCGGCGTGTCGGCAATAACCGAGGAGGCGGGAATCGCGCTGCTCGGGAAAAGGCTGCGGGAGGATAGGGCCATATATATCCCCACGGAGAACGGGGCCGCCTATGGCTTTCTGCTTTCGCGGGGATTTTCGGAAGCAAGGCAGATACACCGCATGATACTGGGTACGCCGTTCGCGCGCGAGCCCCGAAACTGCTACTCCCGTTTCGGTGGGTTCGCGGGGTAATCCCTGACGGACCGCGACGCAAAAAGTCTATTTTCGTCGATTCATGGGCGCCAGCGCAGAAAAATTCTTTTTCGCTTGATCTATGCATTAACCCAGTCGTATGATATATCACTGCAACTAACGTTATTACCGAAGGTGTATTCATGATGGATCTTAACAGGCGTTTTGATTTCGACGTGGTTCTGCTCAGCGCGTGCATGATCGCCGAGACGACGATCTTTTCCCTTCTTTTCAAATCACCCGCGGTTTCCGCGTCGCGAATCGCCGCGGTGACGATCATTCCCGGAATCGCGCTTATCATACTGAATCTGCCGATCATGAGGTTGGTATCCCGTTGGTATCGGGTTGATTTATCGGCATGCGCGAAATCCGGAACCGGGTTTAGCGAGGCGATCCGCGGGTTCGGTAAAGTCCCCGAGCGGACCTTCGTCGTATTCATGCTGACGATGGTCCTCTATGTCATAGTCACTCTCGCCCTTGAATACTCCTCCGCGCTCCTAATCACCCGGCTCGGCCTTATGTTCGTCTTCTTGATCGCCGTCGGGTTACTCAATTCTTCCGTCTTCTTCACGGTATGCGACAAGACCAGCTCGATCCGCCTTCTTTCCTACGGGCTTTACCGATATCCGGAGGACGTCATCGAGAGTCGCCAGCAGATGAAGTGCCTTATTATCCCGATATGTCTCGTCATACTCGCGCTCTCATACGCGATATCGTACGTTTTTCTCTGCCTTGAGTTGCCGGCTTCGGAAGGCGTTTATGCCATGATTGGCTTAGGGATTGGCGCGTTTTTCTTTTTTTGCGTGTACCTCGTCGTTTCCTGGTCGCGCGGCAACGCGCAAAACTACCGGCAGATCCTGGCTCAGCTTAAGGCGCTTACATCGGCGGATAAGGACCTGACGAAGCGGATCGCGATCTCGTCGGTCGACGAGTTGGCGAGCATCGCCGGTATGGTCAACAGTTTTTGCGAGGGGCTTTCGCGCGACATGCGCGCCATTGGCGAGGCTCAGGACAAGCTCGCCGGTTTCGGAGCGGATCTCGGCTCTAGCGCGGTCGAGTCCGCGGCGGCGCTCCAGCAGATCACGGCGAATATGAGTAACGTCAACGAGCGTACCCAAAGCCAGTCCACGAGCGTCGTCGAGTCGTCGAGCGCCGTCCAGGAGATCGCGAAGAATATCGACGCGCTCGATCGCCTTATTGGGAAGCAGGCGGAAAGCGTAACAGAGTCGTCGGCCTCCGTGGAGCAGATGATGGGCAACCTCACGTCGATCAACGCGTCGGTGGAAAAGATGGCCGCGCAATTCAAGGAGCTCACCGACTCCGCGTCCGTCGGCGCCGATAACCAGGCGACGATGGCCGAGAGAATTCAGGGAATAGCCGAAAGATCAGAGGCTCTCCAGCAGGCGAATCTCACCATCGCGGCGATCGCGAGCCAAACCAACCTTCTCGCGATGAACGCCGCGATCGAGGCCGCGCACGCCG
>DAOPXQ010000234.1:0-3890 GCA_035352395.1 Treponemataceae bacterium
CATCGCCGGATCCCGAGTAGATCAAGAACGCGTTCGTATACAAGTTGAGAACGTCGCTATCGGAAGGCATACCGATGGTCTGATAAATCGCCAGAGCCTGTTCGAGAAAAGATCGGGCGTCGTCGGTCCTTTTAGTTTCCAGCGCGATAGTCGAAAGGGAGTAATACAGCCTCGCGCCCTCCCGCGAGTACTCAGCCCCGATGCTTCTCAACAGATCGAGCGCATGGAGGATTTGAGCGTTCGCCTTTTCCTTATCGCCCATGCGACTGTAAAGCGCACCAAGATTTCCATTCAACAGAGCCACGTCGGCATTGGGTTCGGGATATACTTCCTCGGCGATGCGCAAAGCCTCATGAAAATACCGCACGGCCTCGTCGCTTCCCCGGCTGTCCATGTACAGCATCGCGACGTTACTGTACAGCTTGAGCAAGAATGGCTTATCCAGCTGATTGAGGACGGGCACGAACGAGAGCGCGTTTTTATAGTAATACATGGCTTTCTCGTAATCCCCAAGATAATAATAGGACAAGGCTATCCCGTTATAGGCGATAGCGATCTGATCGGCCACGTCACCGCCGACGGAACCCAACGAGGTCGTTGCGGCTATGACTTTCATATACCAGTCGATCCCATCCTGATAGTGGCATTCGGCAACCGAAATCTGCGCTCGATTGCAATAAATAGAATAAATCCTTTCATCGGAAAGATTTTGGCAATCCGGCACGATCGCGACTGCCCGATCCATCCACCGCCTTGCTTCGGGCAATCGCTCGCACTGGCTGCACAGGCAGGACATATTGGAGTAAAGCGTTGCGAGATCCAGATCTCCTTTTCTGTTCAACGGCTCCAGAATCGCGATCGCGACCAACATATTTTTTTCAGACTCGGCAGAATGCAGCGCCCTTAACTCGAGCGATCCGAGACAAGTGTATACCGTGGCGACCGACGGGGAAGCGTCCCCATACTGTTTCCGCCGTTCCGCAAGAGCGTAGGTAAAACAGTCTCTCGCGCGGTCGAACCTCGCGCCGGAAACCAGCGCGAGGCCCTCCGCCACGCGGACATTCGCAAGCTCGACGACAGGCACGTCGCCCGCGGATTTCCCAAAGATAAAGGCCTCGTCGTAAAGCGAGGCCGCATCGACGAACCGATTTTGTTTTGCGTAAATCCCGGCAAGTTCCCTGGACAGCCGGTAAAGCTCGACCGCGTTTCCGACAGGATTTTCTTTAAGCAACGAGAGACGCGTTTCCATCGCCTCCGATTGTTTTAGCGTATCACCCATAGTTCCGTACAGAACAGCCAACAGCGCGAGCGTATTTCCCGTCCGCCTGTCATTATTCCCGTCAAGCGCCATCCGTATGGCCACGGCGCGTTGATAAAATTCGATCGATTCAGCGAACGAACCTTCTTCGTTATAGAGACTACCGATAAAATCACAGACAGTCGCGCTTTCCTCGCGCCCGCTTCCGGATAACCGTTGCCAGACCGCAAGCTCATTCTTGAACGCCGCAATCGCATCACGATTACGGCGTTCATTCATCGCCCCCAAGCCAGACTTGCCATAATCAAGCACAAGCGATTGAAGCACCAACTTCACGATATTGCCTTCGGCGTTATTTCTTTCGAAAAGGGCAAGGGCGGCCTCATGCTGGGCGATCGCGGCGGAGATATTTCCCGATTCATAAAACGCATCGCCCGTCTGCTTGTGCAGTTCCGCAACGGGCAGAGATTCCCCGCCCGTCAATGCCGATTGACACGCAATTGCCTCGAGGAGACAATCGATCGAAAGTTCGTACTTTCCAAGTTTTCCATATTGATCGCCAAGCCGCGCGCACAGTAGCGCATAGCGCTCAGGGATTTCGGCTTTCCGCCCAACGAGCGCGTCATATTCCCGTTTTGTCTGTTCAAGCGCCTTTTCGTACCAGATTTTTGCTTCCTCCACGCCTCCACCGCCGCACAAGACGTTTCCGATCAATAAATAGGCATCGTTAAGCGAGGCATAGACGGAATCGAAATTCGACGAGATCAGGCTGACATAGCGGTCGGCATCGCCCGAAAAACGGCGTTGATCGTTGTCCTGATACGAAAGATAGACGATCATAGAGAGAGGCATGACAAGCGCCCCCGAATCGACGCCAAGGATTGACTCGAGATCATTGAGCTCTTCCCGCCAGGAAGAAAGCCGCTCCGTTCGCGAAACCGGAGAATCTTTAGCGGCGACAAGCTCATCAATTCGGTGCATCGCCGCAGTCAATTCCGGCAATCGCGCGATAAGGGCCCGCCCCCATTACGAGGAACGAAGCCCTTCCAGATCGGGATCGTCGGCAAACCGGTCGAAATCCCGAAAACCGAAATACAGCGCCTTCCCGAATTCCAGCTGCGCGCGCAAATAATCGCCGCGCAGCGAGAACATATCGGCAAGTACATAATACACATCGGAATTAACAGAATCGGCGCGTTCGGCTTCCAGGAGAAAACGCATCGCATCGTCAAAGTCATTTCCGTCGGATAAAGACCACAGAGCGAAACCGGAATCTTCCGCCGCATCACGCGAGTCCGGGATTATCGCCCGAATCTCGCCAAGCAACGAGAGCACTTGTTTATATTCGCCAGCGTCAAACGCCGCATCGACCTCGTGCCAAAGGCCGGAAAGGCGGCCATCGGCAGATTCGGCCATAACACCCGCAGGAAGCGTGAATTCGGCGAGTAATAGAATGATGAAAACTGCTTTTTTCACGGCCTTTTCCCCATCACGCTTATTTTTATTTTTCGCACCCCGGTCAAATCAGTCTAAGCCGTATCGAACTAGTTATTCAACTATTGATTTTTTTTATATTGCATATGATCAATCGAGTATGCCATTAATTCAGCGACCAAGGCATTTAGACTGTACCCCATCCTGATCGCGGTGGCAAAAAATAGTTATCTTGAAAAAAGATCACTGGATAAAGAATAAACGACAAAGCTCCTACCTGCCAAATCCCGAAAAGCGTATTATAATGATCTTCATGGTTTGCCGTAGAGACCGAACCTGTAAAAAACGAGATTTCGGAGAACAAAAACAGCACACCAATCTACTGGAGACCACTATGGAAAAGACCTTTAAGGAAGCACTCATAAAAACGTTGCGGGATCGCGGAACAAAGATTCTGGAGAAACCCGCTATCTTCAATTCATATCTTCGGGATCTCTTGGGGAATTCATGTAAACGAGACCTTCGGATATGCAACGAACTCGTAACTATGGGGATCGCGAGCGAACTGGCACAAACCGAGAATTACAACCACAGTACGGCGATTATCCTGGCGAGGAGAGTCGTGGAAGAAACGGGAATTGAGGAGGTGCTGGTCATTGATATGATTACGCTTTTTGCAGAGTGCCTTGGATTCGGGACCACGGAACAGTTGACAGCACAGGTCAAAGAAACGCAGAGAATACATGAAGTTTTCTATAATGAAAAACCGATTGTCCAGACAAACCATGAACCACTATACACAAAGGACGATATTATCTTTGTTCGGGGTGGAACATATAAAAAAGGTGACTGGCTCGAACAATCATATGAGACTGTTTCGGATTTTGCCATATCGAGATATGAAGTGACTCAAAAAATATGGCAAGCCGTAATGGGATACAACCCCAGTTGCTTTGTGGGCGAGAGCTTACCGGTGGACTCCGTAAGCTGGTTCGATTCCATTAAATTTTGTAATCTCCTGAGCGAAAGAGAAGAGAAGCTCCCTGCATATATAATCGAGGGGAATGACATCAAATGGGACCAAAAAGTTAACGGCTACCGGCTCCCCACCGATAATGAATGGGAGTATGCGGCGCGTGGAGGCCCTAACCAAAAAAAGTGGAAGTATGCAGGCAGCAACAATATTAAGGCCATCGGT
>DAOPXQ010000235.1:0-3878 GCA_035352395.1 Treponemataceae bacterium
AAGGATGTAACCGGATGGAGTCCTATATGAAAAAAATAGCGCTTGTTTTGGCCATCGCTCTCCTGGGATGCGTCGCCTTTGCCGAGGATCCCTTTTCTTCCGGCCTTGACGCCTATGCCCGTTCCGATTGGTCGTCAGCCATGCTCTCTTTCCGAAAGGCGACCTTATCGGGTAACAACGCCGAACCCTGGTATTGGCTTATTATGTCTGAACTCTCGGCCGAGGATTACGATACCGCTCTGAGGGACATCGATCGATTCGGAGCTAGTTTTCCGTCTGATACGCGGATCCCCGACACGATTTATCAAAAGGGGCGCGTTCAATACCTTCTTGGGCAATACGAACAGTCCATCAACAGTCTTTATAGGTTTATTTCGTCGAATCCTGGGCATGACATGATTCCGTCCGCGTATTATTGGATTGGTGAATCGCTTTATGCGGTTGGTCGCTTTGAGGAGTCTAAAATAATCTTCTCCCTCGTCCTTGAGAAATACCCCCAAGCGATCAAGAGAGAAGCGGCTTTGTATCGGATCGCGCTGATTGACCAAACGACAAAAGAGGACGAACTGCTCAAGCTGCTGAAAATCAGCCACGAGGAATCCTTAAAGATAATCGAGGACTATCAGCGGCGGGAAAAGACCTATGAGCAGGCCATTACCGCATACCAAAAACGCATTGCGGATACGCTGAAAGACACGAGGATCGGGGATCTTGAGCGTCAGTTAGGCGAGGAAAAAACCAAAACGCTCGCGTTGGAAGCGAAAATCAAGAATCTTGAGACCGGAAAGACGGATCAGACCACGCAGCCCGCTACCGCCACGCCCACGGTTCCCGCGGACGACTCGCGCAAGCGCGCCATCGAAGAACTTAGGAAAAAAGCGCAAATACTACAGGATTCCTATGACGAGAAATCGTCTGGAGGCAAATGATGAAGACTTCAAGATTATTCTTTCTATCGGTTTTTATATTGCTTTCGTCGTTTGCGTTTTCGGCGCCGTTGGAAATCGAGAAGGGTAACCTTAAGCTCGTTCTCTATCCGAATACCGGTACATTCAATCTGTATCAGCTTTCGGAGATCGGCAAGAATCGGTATGAGCCCTTGTTCGAGGATCGCTCGAATTCCTCGACAAGTTGGTTTTCCGTTTCGATCGGCGGAAGGATTTTCAAACTGGAGCCTAAGGCAGGGAAGCCCGTCGTATGCGTGCCCAACGAGAACGGCGCGTCGTTCGTCTATACCCTGAACGACGACTTCCAGGTTATTCAGAATTTCTCGTTTCTCGCGGACTCGTCCTCGGGTTCGCCGTCCGCCATCAAGATCGAGACAATCATAGAAAACACCTCGGGTAAGCTTGATTCTTTCGCGCTGAAATCGCTTATCGACACGAGTCTCGGGGAGGCCGAGGGCATACATTTCTTTACCGATCTGCGAAACCGTATCTCGTCCGAAACGAGGTTAGACCCATCCGTCGATCGCGACTCGATTATCGTATCGCGGAATAAGAAGCTCTCGCTGATGTTCGACCTTTACCGGAACGGCGCGGCAAAGCCGTCCTTCGTGTATGCGTCGAACTGGAATCGCCTGAATACGCTTACCTGGCTTCCCGAATTCGTCGAGGGTCGCTCGTTCAATACCATGTATACCATCAACGATTCCGCGTTGCTGCTCGTTTGGCCGGATAAGGAATTGGATCCCAACGAGACCTATACCGCGTCGATGGTCTTCGGTCCTTACGCGAAAGACAGGGTGAGGGTTACCGATCAAGCGCCCCTAGAGATCTCGATAAAGACGGTAACGGACGATTCATCCAAGAACAGCATGATAGAGCGCCTGCTTGAAAGGATTAAGCAGATCGAGGCCGATCCTAATTCGGCTTCCGACGAAGAACTTAACCAACTGAACAATACGCTCGACGTCCTTCTTGGGCGGAAAAAGGATTGATGACAAACAATGCCTAAAACCGTCCTGCAACGCGCGAAAAGGGCGTTCTTTAGGAAAAGATACGCGGACGTAATCACGCTTCTTGAGCCGAACGTCATTCAATATCGCGACAATTTTCAGTTTTATTATTTTCTCGGATTAGCGTGCCTGCATACGGGCGATATCGGCGGCGCGACCTCGTATTTTCAGAGGGCGCGCCAGATCAAGCTGCGCGACCCGGATCTTTTGGCCGCGCAGGCGGCTTTATATCTTCGTCGAGGGGACACGCATCAGGCGGTGGAATACTATCTCGAGGCGCTGGAATATAATCCCGAACACGCGATCTCGAAAAAATCCCTGGATTTTATACGAAAAAAAGGCGACGAGGAAACGATATCGGCGTTGGTCGAAACCGGGAAGATCGCCCGTTTTTTTCCGAGGCCGAAGAAGCCCGTTTCCGTGGTACCCCTTGCCGTTATCGGCGTGGCGGCCGTCGGCATCGCTTCGTTAATCGTGCTCTTACCGAAGATCGCGCCTGCGGGGCCGAACGGCGGGGCGCGGGCGGACCTTTCGGAACTCGCGCTTGATCGATCGCTTCGCAAAGAGTCCGTCGAGCTCGGCGGCTCGTACAAGTACATCCTTTCCTCCGATCAAGTCGTGTCGGCGTATGAGTCCGCGCAACGCTACTTTCAGAATTACCGCGATAACGCCGCGCAGGTTGAGATCAACCGGATTCTCTATTCCAACGCGTCCACGGGTATAAAGCAAAAGGCCCGAACGCTGATGACGTATCTTGCCGAGCCGGGATTCGACAGCGTCAAGGATAACTACTCATACTCAAAGGTAATGGAAGACTCGTCTTTGTATCTTGATTGCTGGGTTATCTGGAAGGGCATGGCTACGAACGCTCGTACGACGGATAACACGGTGGATTTTGACCTTCTCGTGGGGTATGACACGCGCAATTCGCTTGAGGGAATCGTTCCCGTGCGCTTCGATTCCGTGGTAAACGTCGATAGCGAGCGGCCTCTCGAGGTTCTCGCGCGCGTTTCATCGGAGGACGGAAAGATCGTCCTTAGGGGCTCCGCGATTCATCAAAGCGGCAAGCCAAGTTCCGACAAGTACTGAGCCGGTGAGAAGGCGTCGATTAGCGTCGCCATCTGGCGTTCCTGCGAGATCGTCAGGATTATCCTCGCGCTGAGCGAGCAGGAGGAGATCACCTCCATAAAAGGCAATCTGCCGCAGACGTCCTGGCAGCATACGGTGTCGCAAACGACGAGCCTGTTCAGTATCCCTCGTTTTTTCAGTTCCACGAGACGCTCGACGGCTGGATCGGAAAGCACGGGATGCACGATCATGATGTTGATCTCCCGACAGTTCTTTTTCGCGATTTCCGGCACAAGACCGTAAATAGACCCGCCCGTGTCGATCATGTCGTCGACGACCCAGACGGTTTTTCCCTCAATGGGCACCGCGGACAGTAAATTGATGCTCTCCACGGAATTAGGCTCGTCGTAGTTTCTCTGTTTATGCGCGACGACGAGCTGAGTCCCGAACGCAGTGGAGAAACGGCGCGCGAGTTTCTCTCCGCCCGCGTCGACCGAGCAAAACAGCCAGTCTTCCCGTACGGTTCCGGTAAAGAAGCCAACGGTCCTAATCGTCGTGTCGCATAAGTACTTCTGTAGGAGCGATACGGCCGGAACGTCGTCGATTGAACAGAGGCATGGGTCAAAAATGGTCTTTGACTTGTCGGAATGAAGCTGATACGTCACAAGATGATCGGTTCCCAAGGAAATGAGCGTTTTATAGTGAATCCACATGCCGACCGAATTGCGGCGAGTAGTGCGGTCCGAGCGGCTACATGAGATATAGGGCTCGAAAACGACGATTTCCTTAGCCTGGGATCGCCTAAGAACGTCGATCGTATGATAGAGTTCGATCTTACATTCCTCGACGGGGA
>DAOPXQ010000236.1:0-3848 GCA_035352395.1 Treponemataceae bacterium
GGCTTGCAATGTCGCGCTCGAATTCGCGGCCAAGGACAAGAACACGATCGTGATCGTCGTAACCGATCACGGTAACTCGGGATTCTCGATCGGCGACAGATCGACGAGCGGAAGCTACGATAAGACCCCCTACAATACGTTCTATGACCCGATCAAGAAGGCGACGAAAACGGGCGAGGGCCTCGAGGCCTTTATCCCCGCCGACAAAGGCAACGTCAGGGACGTCGTCGCCAAGTACTATGGCATCAATGACCTAAGCGACGAAGAAGTCGCCGCGATCGCGAAGGCCGCGCCGGGCGCGCTTAACGCCGTTGTCGGACCGATGATGGGATCCCGCGCGAGGATCGGCTTTACGACCGGCGGGCACACGGGCGAGGACGTAGTCCTTTCGGTGTACGATCCTTCCGGAAACCGGCCCACGGGCGTTATCGACAATACCGAAATCGCACGGTATATCGAGCGCTCGCTCGCGCTTGACCTCGCCGCGGCCACCGACCGGCTGTTTGCCGACGCGGAAACCGCGTTCGGCGCGAAGAACGCGGTGGTAAGCGTCGACGCGACGACCGATCCCGCGAACGTCCGCCTCGTCGCGAAGAAGGGCGACGTGGAGCTGGCGATCGTGCAGAATCGCGACTACGCGATCGTGAAGGGAATCGCGAAAACCGCGAAGGGCGTGTACGTACTTGGAAAGGACGCCGACGGTAAGGAAACGCTCGCGATCAAGGCGGATGGCGTGAGTTTGTACAACGGTAAGAAGTGGTTCGTGTCGCGGAATCTCATCGACGCGATCAAGTAATAAAAAAAAGCGAATGTAAAAAAACAAGGCGTGAGGTTTCTTGCGCCAGGGATTGGAGGGGCCCGGCCGAAGGCCGGGATCGCCGACTTGGCGCGCGCGGCGCGCTCCAAGTCGGCGATTGCCAACCCCGTAAAGCCCGGTTTCCGCGCGCGGCCCGCGCTGCGCGCGGAAAGGCGCCCCGTCGTCTATCTCCCTATCGAATCCAGATGCTTAAGGACCAAGGCGTTTTCGCTGGGCACGGACGAGGCGTCGAGGGCGTTGTACGCGCGAAGCAGGCGCTTGGCATCCGGAGACGCGCGGGAAAACACTACGTAGGATTTAACCGGAGCGCCGGGAAGAAGAAGAACCTTGATCTGTTTTTCGACCCCGCGTTGACGGGCCTCGGCAAGGCAGGAATACTCGTTCTGGTCGAGGATCGCGTCGATCCTGCCGGACATCAGTTTGGAGAAATTCTGCGCGATCCATGCGTCGCCCGAGACGTACTCGAAAGTTACGTTTTTCTTTCCGTTGAAAAAGCTTCCGGTGTAGCCGCCCAAGATGTATCCGATGCGCATCCCCGTAAGGTCTTTCGCTGAGGCGATTGCGGTAATCGCGTTGTCGGCCTTGACCGTCAGCGCCGGATGGCTGACCAGGCAGGGAGAGGCGGGATATAAAAGAAACTTTTTCCGCGCTTCGGTCATGCCGAGTTCAAGGCCCATGTCGAGAGAGCCGTTTTCCAGGTTGTCAATTATTCTCGCGATGGGCAACAGGCGAACGTCCGGTTCGTACCCGAGCGCGCGCGCGACAGCTTTCGCGTAATCGACGCCGGGTCCGTACGGTTCGCTTCCGGGAGCTTTCTGCATGACGTACGGCGAATGGATGAAAACGCCGATCTTGAGTTTTTCCGCGTGCGTCACGCAGATGCAGGCAAGACAAAGAAGCAAGGCGATGCCAAAGCGCATTTGCATTCCCCCAGTTAGGATAGTATACGACGGGTTTCCGCGCGGCGCAACTTTAAGAAAACTTGACAGCCGCATACCGGGATGCTAAGCTGAAATCTTGACAATGCAGATCCGTTCCTACGAAAGCGCATGTCTGTTTCTCTACTTCTTTTCCTATTCGGCGACAATCGGATGCCTTGCCGTATGCGCCGTCTCGAAAATCAGAAAGGGCGCGCGGACGCTGTCGCGATTCTGCCTGTGGGTCGTCGCCTCGTTATTCTTCGTGCTCTTCCGAAACGTGTCTTTTTTCCTCAAGGAATTCCGGGGGATGGCGTCCATCGAGTCGGGCCTTGCCTTCTACGCGCTGTATATACTCACGGCGGCTGGATTTCTTGGGACTTTGGCATGGGCCTCGATGGGGTACGCGTTTCACGAACGTCCCTTGATCGCGAAGCGGGTGACCGTCGCGGCGGTGGCCATTCCCCTCGCGTTCATGCCCGCGCTCGCGATCCTAGAGCGCGGAACCCCGGATTACGCGCTGAGGCTGAACCTGATCAACGGCGTGATGTATTTTTCCTTTTACGCGGTCGTGGCGATGATCGTGACGCTTGCCGCTCGCCTTTCAAAAATACCGAATAGGTTCGATCGCCTGCTTTGCAAGGTGAACGTTCTTTCCAGCTCGTCTTACGTCGTCCTCGCGTTAGCGCAATGGTTTTTCGTGTATCGGGGACAGCCATACGATATTAATCTCTTCAGTATCGTGAACGTCGTTCTCTTTCTGATGTTCTCCACGAGCGCGTTCGTCATCGGGAGGGAGATCCTCGCGAAAAAGGATGGGCCGCCGGGGCGCGGCGCCGTCGTAGGGTCTTGCGCCGCCGACGTGGCGCGCGCCGAGGCGATGGGCGAAATCCCCGAGTATCCCGATTGCGGCCAAGAGGAGTCGCGAATAATCTTCCTGATTTCAAAGGGGGCGACGAACGGCGAGATAGCGGAAGCGCTCGGGATTAACGTGCCCCGCGTAAAGAATATCGTTCACCGCGTGTTCGGCCGATTCGGCGTTAAGAGCCGAACGGAGCTTATTAACCTTATCGCGAAGTGCCCCTCGATTATCGGCGAGGACGTTCCGACTGAACGGTCAAGCGTCGATACAATTCCGCGAGTTCCACGCGATTCCTGACGCCAAAGCGCTTGAATAGGCGATGCATCTGATTTCGGATGGCATGCTCGCTTACCAGAAGCTCTCCGGCGATTTGTTTGTTCGCGAGTCCCTGCGCCATAAGCTCGATAATGTCCCTCTCCCGCCCGGAAAGCGATAGAACGTGACGCTGGGCCGCCTCCGGAAACGGGTCCTCGGCGCGCGGTCGCGACGGTGCGCTTATCTCCGGGGTCGTAAACCCGCGTAGCGCGAGCACGGCGACGTTCGCGGCGTGCACCGCCGCGTAGTAAACGTTTTCCGCGCAGAGGGGAAGCCAGGTTCTGTCGGGGCCGAAATTAAGGAATGAGACGCCTACGAAAACTGGAATGAACGCGAGGTTACCGTTGATCGTCAGGTCCATCATCTTTCCGCATTCATCGTCCACGGCGTAGGCACGATGGGTTTTGAGATAGGCGCAGGACCATGCGAGCAAGCCCGCGATCAGGAATACGTGGCCCCTCATCAGCATTTGCCTTACCGCGGCGATCGCGCCGGCGGAAAGGCCGAGGCCTTGTATCAGTATGGCCTGGACGAGAAGACCCGCGATGGGCAGCTGGGAAAGGATTAAGAGAAAGACGAGCGTCGCGCGCGGCGCGGTTTTAGTCGGGGTTCTCCAAAAAAAATACGAAGCCGCCGTCATTAAGAGGGTGGTCCGCGCGACGTCCGCGACGTAGTACCAGGGTTCGCCGGTTAGGGCCGCGCTTCCGAGAAAGGAACGCGCGAAGAAAGCGATGTTCGGCGGAAGCAAATAGGCGAAAAACGAAACGAGGAACAGGTTGTACGCGAGCATCCGGTCCGCGCTCTCGTCGTCGTACGCGCGGAGCGCGATCATGAGGGCGAAACCGGCGAAACCCACGCAGTGGGAGAGGGCGTAGAGCGCGAAAAGCAATGCGTTCATTGGTATATGTTAAAATCGTATATAGTCGGTGTCAATCGC
>DAOPXQ010000237.1:0-3841 GCA_035352395.1 Treponemataceae bacterium
AGGCGAGCATGCGCGAGAGGATGTCGAGCGCGCGCTCGGAGTCGTCGACGATGAGAAAACGGGTCATCGGCGAGAGTCGTAGCGGTTCCTCGGTCGGCTGCTTCTCCGCGCGGACGAGCGGGATGTCGAACCAGAACACCGAGCCGCCGAGATCGCCCGAGCGGACGCCGATCTCGCCTTCCATGAGCTGGACGATGTTGCGCGAGATGGCGAGCCCGAGTCCCGTGCCGCCGTACTTTCGCGTGGTCGAGGAGTCCGCCTGGATGAACTGCGCGAAAAGCCGCGACTGCACGTCCTGCGGGATGCCGATGCCCGAGTCGATGACCTCGAAATGGATATAGCCGCCGCCGGGATTCTTCATCGAGACCGCGCCTTCCCTGATGATGGGGAACGCGCGCACGTGGATGAACCCCGACTCCGTGAACTTCACCGCGTTCTTGACGAGGTTGAGGATTACCTGGCGGAGCCTGAGCGGGTCGCCGACGAGCATCTTCGGTATGGTGGGGTCGATGTCGACGCACACCTCGAGGCCCTTTCGGTGCGCCTCCATGGAAACGAGGTCGATGGTCTGCTCAACGACGTCGTCGAGGCGGAAGTCTATGTTCTCGATCTTAAGCTGCCCCGCCTCGACCTTCGATATGTCGAGGATGTCGTTGATGAGGGTGAGCATGACGTCGGCGCTGAAGCGGACCTGCCGCGCGTACTCGGTTTGTTCCTCGTCGAGCTTCGTGTCCGCGAGGAGCTCCATCATCCCGATGATGGTCTGGATCGGGGTTCGGATCTCGTGGCTGATGTTCGCGAGGAACTGGCTTCGCGAGACGCTCGCCTTCTCGGCGCTTTCCTTCGCCTGCACGAGGTGGCTTTCCTTGAGCTTCTGGCCGGTGATGTCCTCAAGGAGCGCGAGGTACCTGCCGTCCTCCTCGCGGTTCATCGTGAGCTTGTACCATCCCTCGCTTTGGTCTTCCTTGAGGAGGGTAAAGTCGAAGACGAAGAAGGGGATGCCGTTCGTGAGGAGATAATCGAAACGGATAGAATCCTCGGCAACAGCGTTCGGGAGTATGATGTCGCGGATGTTAAGCTCGTTCGGGTCGTGGCTCTCGAGCGCGGGAAGAAGTTCCGCCGCCGCCTTGTTGCACGTTTCGACGGAGCCGTTGGGCCCGAGGAGGAGGACGGGAACGCGCGATTTCAGAAGATAGTCGCTGGGCAGTACCGAGTCGCCTCGCATCAGATCGTCGCCTGCAGCACTTCGATTGCCTTTGTCAGTATCGCTTCGGGCTTCAGCGGTTTGATCATATAGCTCCTGACGCCCGTCGAGAGAACCTTGAGGACGGCCTCGCGTTGGCTAATGGAGGAAAGCACGATGACCGGCGTTACGATCTCGTTCTCGCGCATCTTCACGAGCACCTCGAGGCCGTTCATGACCGGCATCATGAGGTCGAGGAATATGAGGTCGTAGGTTCCCGCGATCGCGTGGGGAAGGAATTCCGCCCCCGACTCGAACTGCTCGACGGTCGCGTTGATCGCCTGGAAGGTCTTGGCGAGCACCGTCCTGATGACCACGTCGTCGTCGACGACCGCGATCTTGATATCGTGCGCCACCGACTTGAGGGCCTCGATCTCGCTCTTAAAGCGCATCTCGAGCGCGGAGCCGTCGCGATCGGCCGAGCCGTTCGCCTGGAGGATCTTCTCGCTGATGAGCGTCGAGGTGTCCGCCACGCCGACCGCGTCGCGGAGGAGGGAGTCGATCGCCTTGGTGAGGTCGGTGACGACCTGGATGTCGGCGTACGCCTTATTTCCCGCGATGAAGTCGCGGGTAAAGCCGTCGAGCGTCAGGAGCTTTATGTTCCTGTTCTTGACCGACGGGTCAGCCATGACGCTTTCCATCAGGAGCTCGAGGTTCGGCCCGTCGACGAAGGAAAGGGAAAGGTCCGTCATCATCATGAGGATCTTCGGCGCGGTGAGGCTATAAAGCCCGATGAGCTCACGGATGCGGTATTTTAAAAGCTCGATCTTCTCGCGGTTAAAGCCCTGGGCTATTTCGATGAAAAGGATGTTGTCGTTGACCCGCGCCTCCATGATGCACTGCGTCGTGTCGATGTCGAAATCGACGCGGAGGATATCGGTGACCGCCTGGAAAAATTGATCGATCTTGAGCGGCTTCGGGATGATCTTCTTGACGTTGTACCCCGAAAGCTTCGTGACGTCGTTCTTCTCGATCTTCTGGGCGAGGACGATGACCGGGATATCGCGGGCGTTCGCGTCGGCCTTTTTTCCCTCGAGGAGCTCGAACAGGAAATTCCGCGATGAGTTGTAATCAATGATCATGAGGTCGGGGACGGACATGCGGAGCTTCGAGAGGCTGTCGAGCTGCCCTTTCCCGAATTCCACGGTGATATGCTTCGCCTCGAGCTTGCTCTTTATGTAATCGCGAAAAACGTTTGACTCGTCTATTAACAACACTTGTTTCATATATTACTATTATACAGGTAGGTTTTCGTTCTTGAAAGGGTAAAAGAGATGAAAAACGCATTTGTGTTTCTGGCTGACGGATTCGAGGAGGTCGAGGCGATTACCCCGATCGATTACCTGCGCCGGGCGGGCGTCTCGGTCACTATCGTGGGCGTGTCGGGGCGATCAGCCCTTTCCGCGCGGAAGATCGCCGTGGAATGCGACCGCACCCTGGGCGAGGTTCTCTCCCAGGCTCTGCCTGACCTGGCCGTGCTGCCGGGGGGCGGGAAGGGGAGCGCGAACCTTGCCGCCTCGGCGGAGCTCAAGGCCCTTGTCGGCAAGATGCTTGCCGAAGGCCGGCTCGTCGGGGCCATCTGCGCCGCGCCCGCCGTCGCGCTTGGGTCCTGGGGCTTTCTCGCGGGGCGGAAGTATACCTGCTATCCGGGTGAGGGGACGGGCCTTGCGGTGAAGCCGCTTGCGGGCCGTGTCGTCGTGGACGGGAACCTCATCACCGCTCGGGCGGCCGGGGTCGCGGAGGAGTTTTCCCTTGCCCTCGTGCGCGCGCTCGTCGGGGCCGACGAGGCCGCAAAGGTCGCTCAGGCGATACTCGCGCGCTAATTAGTTTATTTGCGGATTGTTCCGCGCCCGATCGAGGCGCGCATGAAGCGAGGCAAATGCTTCCGGGTCGAGCCGCGAGCCGGGCACGGAAATACATGCCCGCGCCGCCTCGTTTCCGGCTTCGAGGGAGCGCGCCGTCGGCAGTCCCGCGAGGCGCGCGGCGAGGAAGGCTCCCGCGAAGACATCTCCCGCGCCCGTGTCGTCGAGGGGGATCCCGACGGCTTCGGTCGCCGCTTCATCCCGTCCCGCCGCGGTCCAGCACCGGGCTCCATGTTCTCCCCGCTTCATGACGATCGTCGCCGTACCGGCTCCGGAGCGCGCGTAGAACGAGAAGACCGCGTCCGCGGTTTCCTCGGCGTCGCGCCGCTTCCCGCCTTTCGGGACCGTTGGCTCAAGGGCCGCGGCGAGGGTAAAGGCTTCGTCCTCGTTCAGGAAAACCGTCGCGCCGGACTCGGAAAGGATGCGCGCGATCGCGGCGCATTCGCCTCGGGCGATGTCCGCCGAGGCGACGTCGACGGCAAGCGGCACGGCAAGCTCGCGGCAAAGCCGCTCGATTTTCTCGAACACTTCCCGGTTTCGGATGGTCTGACCGTCGACGAAGATTTGGGACGCGCTTTTAATGAGGCTTTGGGTGATTTGTTCGGGGTCGATGGTGGGCGCCGCCCCGGGGGAGCAGGCGATCGATTTCATGCCGCCGGGCATGTGGATGACCAGGCATCGGCCGGTCGCGCGGGTTCGGCGCTCGAGCGCGAGGGACACGCCCGAAGCCGCGAGG
>DAOPXQ010000238.1:0-3837 GCA_035352395.1 Treponemataceae bacterium
TCCGGCCACTCTGCGCGGTCTTCGGCGGTCTCGCGCGCGTAACCGGCATAGGATCGCACGGGGAACGTTTTTGGGCCATCCGCCGCTATCGACGAGGCCCCTCCCATGTAATTAATCAGTATCGCGCAGTTCTCGTCGACGGGAATCGTGATTTCATCCTTACCCGCGCGCTTCACGGTTATGCGCTTACCCGGGATTATCTCGCAGTCGGCGGGGGTGCATCCCCAGTAGCGAAGCGCAAGCGAGAAGGCAATGGACGGCATGAAGTAATCTTGATAGATCTCTATCACGCGCGTTTCGGACTCCGACGAACCGTCCCCGTCCGCGTCGTACATAAGGGGCGGCGCGGATTTATAGATCTCCTTTTTAAGCTTGGCTAGTTTGTTTTCCGTAAGGGGCAAGTCGATCTGGTGCTCGAACCCTTTCTTGTCGAACCAGCTCATCCGTTCGAACAGGGATTCATCCACGGAGAAATCCCCGCCGAGCGCCTCGAATGGAATCTCATTAAGCAGTTTTGAATACTTCGCGACGAGCGGTTGCCGTCTGACGATTTTATCCATCTCGTCCGGGACGACGTTGGCCACGCCATAACCGGCCGTTGCCCGATTCATCTCGGCGAGGTTCGTCTGAAGCCCGCCCGACGCGTTCATGTTTTTCCAATCGCCCCGCACGTTCGTAAAGGAGCCGTGCCTGTCGAAAAGTATTTTCTGGCGATCGAACATCTCCCCGTCGATAGTCTCGCCGATTGGCGAGTTCTCGAGGATGGTCTCGAGGAACACAGTGTTTGAATCCGTTATACTTTTCGCGAGGGCCGCGTCATCCGACGGATCGCCCTTGTCGATGAAGAAGATATCGAGGAACAGGGCCTTCTCGCGTTCGTCTTGGTTTTGAATGCGAGCGAAGGAATTGACGAGTTCGCCGTGAACGGTCCGGGGAAATGGCCAGCTTCCGTATTTTTGCAGCGCCTTAAGGTCAATTCCGACGATCATGATGTCCTGGTTGATCGCCGGATTGCCCTCGTCGCGCCAAACGCCCTTCTGCACCGCGTCTTTCGTTACGATGCCCTTGAAGGAAAAGTAGGTATCGAGAATTTTGGACTCAAGGTTGCCGAACAGCCCCGAGAACAACCCAGCCAGACAAAAAAAGACCGAAAAAACGAATCCGATAACGAGACCAAAATTCTTCGTCTTTAAGAACCAGTGAGTTTTTCCCGTGGGCATGCCGAAACCTCCCGATTATTGTATCTTGAGAGCGATGATCCTTGATTCAGCGAGGAGCGACCAATCGTCGTCCGGATACTTCTCGACGAGCTTTCCGTACGCGGCGAGAGCCGCGTCCTTGTTGGAGCGCTGTTCCTCGACGCGGCCGAGATTGAAGAGAGCGCGGGACTTCATGGCGAAGTTCTCGCATTCCGAGGCCTTGGTAAGGTATTTTACCGCGTCTTCGGGATTACCGAGCTCGTCCGCGCAAACGCCCGCGTTGAAATAGTTGATTCCGGCGGTATAGGCGTTAGGCGAGCAGGAAATGGCGGCCAGGTAATTCTTCTGGGCGTTCTGCCAATCCTTCCTGGAGAAATAAATCTCTCCCATCGCCATATTGGCTCGGGTTCCGCCGAAGTTCGCCTTGTTCGAGTCGGCGACTTTCTGCAGGCTCGCGATAAAACCATCCTCGCTTGCCGCGAGACCGGATTTATCGGAAGCGGCTCTGGCTTCCTCCCACTTGGTTACGACCGAGTCCACGCTTTCGAAAGCGGCCTCTTTGCGGTTGTCGTTGATCACCGAATATGCGAAAATCGCGCCGAGCGCGATTACAAGAACGGCGAGCGTTACTAAGATGACGGTCCGTGATTTGGCGAGGAAATCGTTGATTTTCTGCGCGAAGCTCATTTTTTCCTCGGAATGGTTGTGCGCGGCTTTCGTTGACATTGTCTTATTTCTCCTTGATTTCTAGTTCTTTTATCAGTCTGGACAGATATGTCCGTTGGATATCCAGAATATGCGCTGCGGCCGTCTGATTCCAATCGTTATCCTCGAGCACTTTCTGAATATAATGCTTTTTAAAAAGGTTAATGACCGACTTGAGCCCTTTTTCCTGATAGGTATTATTAGCAGGCATTGACCGTATGTTCAAGAGGAGGTCTTCCTCCTGAATATAAGGCGGCTTCCCGATTACGCAGGCCCGCTCAACGGTGTTCTCGAGCTCACGGATGTTTCCCGGCCATGAATAGGAAAGGATCGCGCTAAGCGCGCCTTCCGAGAAACCCATAAAGTCCTTTTTTACCTCATGCCGGAATTTTTTCAGGAAGAAATCGGCTATTTCCGGTATGTCCTCCACGCGCTGCCTGAGCGGCGGAATATAGAGAGGAAGCACATTGAGCCTATAATAGAGATCAGAGCGGAATTTCTGTTCCTCGACGAGCTTCTCTATATCGCGATTGGTCGCCGCGATAATCCTGACGTTTACCGTAATCGTATCGCTTGACCCAACTTTCTCGAAAGACTTGTCCTGAAGAACGCGAAGCAGTTTTGACTGCAGCGTTAGCGGTAGGTCACCGATCTCGTCGAGAAAGATAGTTCCCTTGTCCGCCGTCTCAAAGCGACCCTTTCTGTTGCTTATCGCGTCGGTAAACGCGCCTTTAACGTGGCCAAATAGCTCGCTCTCCAGTAAGCCATCCGGGAGGGCGGCGCAGTTAACCCTAATAAACGGGAAATTAGCCCTATCGCTTTTCAGGTGGAGCTGCTCGGCAAACAATTCTTTGCCCACGCCGCTTTCCCCGAGAATCAGGACGGACGATTCCGACTTGGCGACGCGTTCGACGATATCGAGCTTTTCGAGGATTACCGGGCTACGCGCGATCATCGTGTGATACCCACGATCGGTGGCTATCTGGTCCTGGAGAACGACGATCTCGTCCTTGGAACGTTGCAGTTTGCTCGCGTTCTGATACGCGATGGCCGCCTGGTTCGCCAATATTTCCAAGAGCTCAAGGTCCGCGAGGCTAAAGTGCTCGCTCGTCTTTTTATTCATGATCTCGATCACGCCGATGCAGAGGTTTCTGACGCGCATCGGTACGGCGAGCATGTTTTTAATGGCGTATCCGGTGGATTTTTGAACGGTGGGACTATAACGAGGGTCGCTTGCGAGATCGTTGGATATAAGGCTTCGGTTGTTCTTTACAACCCAGCCCGCTATTCCCTCGTCCATCTTTACGACGAATTTTTTCGCCTCAAGGCCTTTTGGGCCAAGCGCGACCTCGAATCGCAGATTCTTTCTGCCCTCGTCCACCAATAAAAGAGAACCCGAATCGCCCTCGACTACGTGCATCGCTGACTCAATGATTTGAGCGAGCAACGCGTTGATGTCGGAGTAATTCGAGTTTATCAAGGTATTGATATCGATGAGCGCGTTGAGTTTCTCTGTTTCAATAGTATGCGACAGTTTCATCAATGCGACTCACCGATTCAACGGGTTTAGTTTGACTTGTTCTTCAGGAAATCCCCAAGGGTGTAAGATCCGTTGTCCTTCTCTTCCTCGGACGTCATATAGCGGGAGATTTCCTCGCGCTGTACTTTCTTCTTATAATCCTTGATGGAGAAAGCGGCTTTCTGCTTCTCGGGGCTGACCTCGACCACGACGGCCTTGATCTTATCGCCAACGTTGTACTTCTTGACGGCTTCCTCGTAGATATCCTCGCGATTCTCGGTAAGGTTCGACTTATTGATCAAACCCTCGATTCCGCCGACTACGCGGAGGAATATGCCGAAATCGGTGATTGAGGTGATTTCGCCCTCGATCGCGCTTCCGGAGGGATAGGTAGCGGCAAAAGCCTGCCACGGA
>DAOPXQ010000239.1:0-3831 GCA_035352395.1 Treponemataceae bacterium
TCGCGCCTATCGTCAGTCATCGCGAGCAACTTGACCCCGTATGCTTCGATCCGCGATATATCGATAACCGGCATGGACGGCATAACGCGGAAGTATGACCTTTTTAAGGCTCAAAGGCTGGGTATTCTTTCGCAGGATCCGTATCTCCGCCCCGGCGACGTAATTACGGTCTCTCGTGTTTTGCGTACGGTGCGCATAGAGGGCGAGGTCGAGCGTCCCGATTCGTATCAGCTACTTGAGGGCGAGGGCCTGCGGGATCTCGTCGAGAAGTACGGAAACGGCTTTACCCCGCTCGCGGACGCGAGCCGCATCGAGATGACGCGCATCGTGAATTCCGCTTCCGTCTCGGGTGACAAGATATACCTCAACGCGGAAAGCGTCGCGTCTAATTTCGAGCTGCAGAACTACGATATCGTCGTCGTGTCGAAGAACCAAGACCTCATGCCAGTCATGTTCCTCGAGGGAGCGGTGAAGAAACCCGAGGAGGCCGCGGCGCAACTCGATAAGGCGTCGGCAAAATCCGCCGTGCCCGAGGGAACGAACCGGATTACCGTTCAGTTCAGTAAGGGCGAGAACTACTCCTCGCTCGTGCATGCCTATCGGAATTATTTCAGCGCCGTTTCCGATACCGCAAACGCGTACATCGTGCGCGAGGGCGAGCACATACCCATCAACCTGAACCCGATGCTTTACGACGCCTCGTACCGAAGCGATTATTTCGTCAAGGAAAACGACGTCCTGATCATTCCTTTTATGCAGTATTTCGTTACGGTGTCCGGCGCCGTTGCCGTCCCTGGCCGGTATCCATACATCCCGGACCGCGACTGGTCCTATTACGTCGCGCTCGCCGGCGGTTTTATCCCGAACCGTAACTCGAACGAGATCGTCACGATCAAGGACGTTTTCGGGAAAAAGCACGACAAGGACGTGCCCGTAACGCCGGAAACGATCATCCACGCGGAAAGCAACGCCTTCCTGTTTTACTTTAACCAGTACGCGCCGATCATCTCCACCACGCTTGCGGCGGTCGGGACCCTCCTTACCGCGATCAGCCTTGCGCAATGATCGTGAATTAAGTCACTCTGCGAAAAAAAAACCTGAACCGGTTTCGGTTCAGGTTTTTTTTTGCCCGCGCGGTTTTACCCGTGGATCTTTTTCGCGGCTTCCTCGACCGAAAGCACCTGGACGGTCTCGCGGGTCGCGAGGTTCTTGATCGTGAGCTTTCCGTCGGCCTCGGGAGTTACGCCCCACGCGATCGACTTCTTCTCGGCCCAGGCGTATTGCTGGCTCATCTTCTTCGCGTCCGGGAAAACTTCGCAAGATACGCCCGCGGCGCGGAGAGAGGCCGCGCAGCGCTGATAGGCGCCCATGTCTGCCTCGTTCTGGCAGAACACGGCTGCTTCCGTAAAGCTCGCCTTACCGCCCGAATCCCTGAGTTCCGCGAGTCCCGCGAGCAGGCGGTCGAGCCCGATCGAGGCGCCGACGCCAGGCACGCGGTCTTTCATGTAGAGCCCGGCGAGGTTGTCGTAGCGCCCGCCCGAGCAGACCGAGCCGATAGAGGGCAGCTCGTCGAGGAATGTCTCGTAGACGACGCCGGTGTAGTAGTCGAGTCCGCGCGTGATGGAGGGATCGAGCACGAAGGAATCGGCGATACCGGTCTCCATCATATACGCGTGGATGTCCCGGAGGCGCTTTGTGTCGTCGGCGGGTCCGCCGGCCATTTCCTCGATGAGGTTAAGCGTATTGTCGAAGTTCTCCGGGCCGTCGCCCGCGCCCTTTACGTAGCTGAGTATTTGCTTTGCGCCGTCGCACCCTGAGAATTCGGCGAGCTGGGAAAGCACCTCCGCCTCGCCGATCTTGGCGAGCTTGTCCACGATACGCAGGATGTCCTCGCTTTTCTCGGTGAGCCCGAGCTTCGCGATAAAGCGGTTGAACGTGCCGCGATGCGAGAGTCTGATCGTGACGCCCTTGACGCCGATCGCGCCGAGCGACGCCTTCATCAGCGCGAGGATCTCGAAGTCCACGGCGGGGGAGTCCGAGCCGACGATGTCGAAGTCACATTGGACGAACTCGCGGTAGCGGCCGGCCTGCGGTTTTTCGCCGCGCCAGACCTTCGCGATGTGGTATCGCTTGAAGGGAAAGTATAGTTCCTCGCGGTGTTCGGCGACGAATCGCGCGAAGGGTACGGTAAGGTCGAAGCGGAGAGACACGTCGCGTCCGCCGTTATCCTCAAAACGGAAAACCTGTTTCTCGGTCTCGCCGTCGCTCTTGCGGAGGAGGATCTCCGAATACTCGAGGGCGGGCGTGTCTATTGGTACGAATCCCGACGAACGGAACACGCGCGTCAGCGTCTCGATGAGAAGCGCGCGCTCGATCTCGCTTTCCGGGAGAAAGTCGCGGAAGCCCTTAAGCACTCTGGGTTGTATAAGCTCTGCCATGATGGTATGATATCGCGCGTCGGTTTTTTATTCAAGAAGCGGAACGGGGGTCAGCCGTGCTGATGGTTATCGATATAGGAAACACCAACATCGTCGTCGGGCTCTTTCACGGCGAGGAACTCGTCAATGATTGGAGGCTCTACACCGACCCGCGCCGCACCGACGACGAGTACGGCTCCATTCTCCGCTCGCTCTTTCGCGACTCGGGGATCGCGCCGGCATCCATCGATCGCACGGTCATTTCGTCCGTAGTCCCGAACCTCAACGACACCTTCGTGAAGATGATAGAGAAGATGATAGGGAAGACCCCGTCGGTTCTCGGGCCCGCGCTCTACGACCGGCTTTCGGTAAAGGTTCCGGAATCGGCGCTACACGAGATCGGCACGGACATCGTCTGCGACGCGGTCGCGGCCTTTTCGCGCTACGGCTCCGCGTGCATGGTGGTGGACTTCGGCACCGCGCTTACCTTTACCGCGATAGACTCAGGCGGCTTGATCCGAGGGGTCGCGATAGCGCCCGGACTTGGCACCGCCGTCAAGGCGCTGTTCCGCGACACCGCGCAGCTTCCTTCCGTCCCCCTCGAGGTTCCGCCCTCGAGCCTCGGCACGAACACGATCCATTCCATTCAGGCGGGCGTCGTGCTCGGCTATCGCGGGCTCGTCGAGTCGCTGATCGCGCGGATGCGCGCGGATCTCGGCAATAACGCCCCTGTCGTCGCGACGGGCGGGCTCTCGCACGTGCTTTCGCCGGTAACCGACGTCTTCGACGCCGTCGACGAGATGCTCACGCTGAAGGGTCTCCGCCTGATCGCGGACATGATCGCGTAAGTTCAAGACGTTGCGTTTACCGCGAGATGACGTCTTCCCAGACGACGCCCGCGCCGTTAGGGGCGTCGCGGGAAAGTCGGGCCCCAACGATTCTGGGGAGCCATTCTGGCGCTATCCCTGGAGTGAGCACCTTTTCCGTTCGCAGGATCGCGACGTCCCGCGCGGTAATCGTTTCCCCCTTTTTCATGCTACGCGTAAAATGAATCGAGCGGTTCGTCCGCTCGTAGTTGTTTCTTTCGGATTTCGCCAAGCGCTTAACGCCGTCGCCGAGGACGGCGGCGACGCGCGAGATGCCAAAGCGGTCTTCCATGGACGCGATAGTTCCGTCCCTACCAAGCCTAGCGCACTCGCGTACCTCGCCCGTCATCAGCGCGAACCCTTGCGGGTCAAGAGCGATAGGGTCGTCGAGTCCGTCGCCCGTGCGCGAGAGGCATATGTGCTTTTCTATCATGCTGGCGCCGCAGGCGGTCGCGAGGGCCGGTACGAGGACGGGATCGAGCGAATGGTCGCTGACGCCGACCGGCACGCCAAAGACGGCCGCGAGGCTTTCGAGGACGCGAACGTTA
>DAOPXQ010000240.1:0-3823 GCA_035352395.1 Treponemataceae bacterium
TAAAGAACCCGACGGGTCTCGCGCCGCCCGCGAGGGCCTCGACATAGGTCGCGATCGCGTGGTTTTTCTCGACATCGTTCTTTTGGACGTTGATCATGACCGGAGTGTCGACGTGGGCGAAATAGCCGCCAAGGAACCCGAGAAACTGCGCGGGGAACGGAACCTCGGGAACGATGTCGGAGGAGTTCTCGACGCGAAAGGTTCGGCCGCCGAACCGATTGCCGTAGGCCGCGGAAAACGCCGCGTCGCCGGGACGCGGGGAGCCGTAGGTATAGGTTGCGAGCGCGGTCTTTCCCGCGTTCGCCTCGATGTCGCAGGTCGCGAAGGTCGCGAGCGCCGCGCCGAGGCTATGCCCGGTCACGTAGAGCCGCTTCGCGCCGCCCGCGCCCGTGACGGCCGCGATCACGTCGTCGCGCACGCTAAGATAGGAATTCTGGAATCCCTCGTGCACGTTACCGTATCCGGGAATGAAAAAATCGACGAGCCTCTGGTTGAAGTTTCCGATCCATTCGTTCGCCGTCTCCGTGCCGCGGAACGCGACGTAAAGGTCGCCGTCCTTCCGCGCGACGAAGCCGATCGGGACCTCGGGGGCCTTGTCGGTTGATTTGAGTTTCTTGAAAATTGCGGCGACCTTGCCTCCCGAGTCGAACGACCCGGTTTTTTTCCAGGGGTAGGAAAGGGTTGAGACCATCTCGTAGGGCGCGGGGATCGACCATTCGGTCCCTTCCTCGAAGGATTTAAACTGATCGTAGGCGTACGCGACGAGCGTGCCCAATTCCTGGGCGAGCTGCCCGTCGTACCCAACGGGATAGTATTGCATCGCGATGGCCTCCCTCTTGCCTTAGGCGATTTCCGAGCGGGCGACGATTACCTTGGAAATAAGATTGTAGTCTTTGGCCTCGGACGCCGTCATCCAGAAATCGCGATCGGTGTCCTTGGAGACCTTCTCCTCGCTCAGCCCGGTTTCCGCCGCGATGAGCTTGTTGATCTTAACGCGGTACTTCTCGATCTCGGCCGCGTGGATCTCGATCTCGGTCGCGACGCCCTTAATTCCGGAAAGCGGCTGATGGATCAGGTAATGGCTGTTCGGGAGGCCAAGGCGGCGTTCCTTCGGGGCGGCGAGCAGGATAATCGACGCGGCGCTCGCGACGAGGCCCATGCCGATCGTGTATACCGGGGACTTGATGAAGCGGATCATGTCGAAGATCGCGTATCCCGCGTCGGCGTCGCCCCCGGGGGAGTCGATGAATATCTTGATGGGATCGGTGTCGGAATCGGCCTCGAGCACGAGGAGCTGGCGGACTATTCGCTCGGCGAGCGGTTTGTTGATCTCGCCGGAAAGGATAATCTGGCGGGTTTTAAGGAATTTGTGCGCCAGGGGATCCGCGACCTCGCCTTTGTCCTGCTTATCGCATTGCTCGTCGTCTTCCTCTTCTTCGTTCCTTATCGCGTCGCGGGGGGAGGCCTTGTGGCCGGGTGTATATCTTGAAAGCACCAGAATTCTCCTTGTGTATAATCTATCCGTCAATGTACTAAAATTCCGCGTACAAGTACAGGGCTTTTGGGGAAAGGACGACCGACGAACCGGCCTCGGGTATACTTGCCGTGGGCGAATTTGGTTCGGCCAAACCTCGTTCTGGCGTCGTTCCGTCGGATACGAGACGCCAAACCCCTCCATGCGGGCACGGGGGCAAGCCGTAGGTTACGGCTTCGTTGGCGGTATTAACCGCGATGCAGGCGCTTTTCCATGAGTCGCCCACGACCGTGCCATCGATCGTCCAGCAGAGCGGGATATTTGCGGCGGGTTCCGCGTTCGCGCCAGGCTCCGCGACGCTATCGGGGACGTTATAGATCTCAGGCTCATAAAAGCGCAAGGCCCCAACAACCTCATCGCCGGTACGGAGGCGAAACAGCGGATGATCGCGCCGGAGGCCGATCAAGAACCGCGTATAGGCGACGAGGGATTGCTTGTCCGCGCACCGTTCCCAGTCCAGCCCGTTTATCGCGTCCGAAAGATTGTAGCTGTTATGAGAGAACGAGCGCTTACCGTCGGCCGTGGTGAAGAGGTCCCCAAGTTCGGGATGCTCGGCAAGCGCGTCCCGGGGAATCTCCTTCGTCCTCATGAACTCCATGCCCGCGTGCAGCACGGGCATGCCCTGCGCAAAAAGCACGAGCGCGATCGCCGTCCTCTGCAGGCGCTCATAGTACTCCTCGTCGCGACCTTCCTCGACGAGCGCGAGCTTGTCGTACAAGGTGGCGTTATCGTGAATCTCCGTGTAATTGACGGATGCGGCGGTTCGATCGGACCAGGGGTTTGGGTTTGCCGTGCCGATGACAAGGCGGTTATGCACCTGCGGGTGATACACCGCGCCGACGATCCCGAATTTCACGGACTCGCGGCGGCCGCCGTCGTGGATAAAGCCGGGATTCCGGGGACTGAAGGCGGAACCCTTGATCCCGCAGCGGAACGCGTCGTTAAAAAACCCGAGCCCCGGGAGCTTGCGCGACTCGATCATGCTCGCCCCGCGAATGCCGTGCATCCCGCGCGTCGCGCTCGCTCCGCCGCCGCGATACATGTCCCACCCCTCGCCGTATAAGAGAACGTCCGGCTTAATCTCGCGCAGCGCCGCGACGACAAGGTTCATCGTCGTCACGTCGTGCAGGCCCATCAGGTCAAACCTGAAACCGGAAAGCTTGTACTCGCGTAGCCAAAACCGAAGCGCGTCGATCATGTACGCGCGGAACATCGCGCGCTCGCTCGCGGTATCGTCGCCCGCGCCGGAGAACGATTCGAGCCGGAAGTAATAGCCTGGGACGGAAATACCGAGCGGATGATCCTGCGCGGAGGGAACGTGATTGAGCACGACGTCCATGACGACGCCGACGCCCCTGCGAATAAACTCCCCGATGAGCGCCTTCAATTCGAGAATCCTGACCGCCCCGTTATTCGGGCTTCTTGAGTACGAACCCTCGGGGGCGCAGTAGTTCTGGGGATCGTAACCCCAGTTGAACGCGCCGCCGACGAGCCTCGAGCGGTACTCAGCCTCCGTGACGCGAGACTCGTCCACGCTGGAAAAATCGAATACGGGCATTAGCTGAACGTGCGTGATCCCCAGGCCGACGATATGGTCAAAGCCGGTCGCCGCGCCGCGGAGCTCCGTGCCTGAAAGGGACGCGCCCTCGTAGGTTCTCCGCAGACGCTCGGGACCGTTCCACCCGGGAGACGACGTAACGTCGGCGACATGAAGCTCGTACGCGATCGCGTCGTTCGGGCTTTCAAGGGTCGGCGCGCGCAAACGCTCCCATTCCGGCGGATCGGTTCTCGCGAGATCGACGACCATAGAGAGACGGCCGTTGATCCCGCACGCGCGCGCGAAAGGATCGGCGATATCGCGCTCCGCGCCGTGAACGCAAACGCGGAAGCGATAGTACTTACCGTGCAAATCGCCGCCCATCGCGATCTCCCAATATCCGGGAACCATCCCCGGCTCGGAGAGACTTTGCATCGGTAGCGTCAACGAGCGATCGGCGCCGCCGTTCGCCGAATTGTCAGTTCCCTGGAAAAGGATAAGCTTTACCGAGGACGCGGTCGGGGCCCAAAGCCTGAAGATGGTTTCCTCGGGTGAATAGATGGCGCCGAGAGGGAGCCGCCCCAGGGACAGGTCGCGATACTCCGGCAGGTCGAAAAACCATTCGAGCGCCGCGCCGTCCCCAACGGGACCGGGAGCCAAACGCCCTCCGGAAAGCAATCGCGCCAGATAGTCGCGTCGACGCGTCGCGCCGCACCAGGGCCGCGCGAAATCGTGCCGGTTGAAGGAAAGAG
>DAOPXQ010000241.1:0-3809 GCA_035352395.1 Treponemataceae bacterium
AGAGCGAGGACAAACGGCTTCGCTCGGTGCGGGACGCGATCCTCGAGGCGGGCTTTGAGCTTCTTGACGAGGGCGACGGTCTCTGGCAGGTAACGGCCGTACCGACTCGATGGAAGGGAACGGAGAAAGACTTAGCGGACGAACTGCTCGACGGATCGGCGTCCATGGAGGGACTCGTGGCGCACATGTACGCCACGGCCGCGTGTCGCGCCGCCTGCAAGGACGGGGACGTCCTCGACGGCGAGACGGCGATGCGCATAGTGGAAGGGGCGTTCGCGCTCGCAGAGCCAACCTGTCCGCACGGTAGGCCCGTGTGGATCGCGGTCGACCGGGAGGAACTCTTCGCCCGGATACGGCGAACCTAGAGCGTATTGATCAGGGCCCTGACGTCCTGGGCCTTCGCGTAATCGGGTTTCTTCGCGAGCAGGTCCTGAAGGATCGACTTCGCGGCGGCCTTGTCCCCGAGCGCCACGTATACCTTTCCAAGCTCGTGATACGCGTCCCATCGGGAAGAATCGAGCTTGATGAGGTCGACGTAGGTATCGCGAGCCTTCTCGTTTAGCCCGGCGCTTACGTAGGCCGTGGCGAGATTCGCGCGAACGTCCGAGTCCTTCGGCTTCTTGGCGACCGCGCGCGCGTAATGCTCGACCGATTTGTCGAACGCGCCCTTCAGTCCGTATGCCTTGCCGAGATTGTTGTTAACCTCGAAATTATCCTTTTCCACGTTCCACGCTGCGTTTAGCTGGTTGAGCGCGTCGTCCACGCGGTTTGCCTCAAGGTACATCGTTCCGAGGTTGACCCGCGGCTTTACGTACTTCGGGTCCGTCGCGATCGCGCGCGCGTACTGCTGCACGGCGACGTCCGGCATGTCGTTCCGCTCGCCCGCGAGTCCGTACGTGTAAAGATAGACCGCGTTGGTCTTGTCGCCGTCGACCGCCTTCTTGGCGTAATCGAGCGCCGACGACGGCTTGCCGAGCTCGAGCTGCACGGTCGCCATGTTATAGTTCGTGACGGGATCGTCGGAGCCAAGGGCGAGCGCTTCCTTGAAGTATCGCTCGGCCTCCGCGTATTTTCGTAACTTGCTGTAGATCGCGGCCATTTCGCGGATCGCGGGGACGTTTCCCTGCTCGTACTTCAGCGCGGTCTCGTAGGAAGCGATCGCCGCGTCTGAGTTCCCCTGCCTATCGAGAACGCGCGCGATCTCCACGTGGGCGCGGACGTACTCGGGCTTTAACTTGGTCGCGCCCCTGAACGCGGCGAGCGCTTCGTCGTTCTTGCCAAGCGCCTTGTTAGTGAGTCCGAGGTTATAGAAAGCCGCCTCGAAATCGCTTTTCATCTTGGTAACCGAGGCGAAGCATTTCTTCGCCTCGTCGAATTTGCGCTGAATGTAATAAGCCTTCCCGAGTTCGTACGCGTAAAGGTAGTTTCCGGGCGCGAGCCGGGAGGCTTCCTTCAAGTCCGCGAGAGCGGGTTCGGGTTTCTTCTGCGCCGAGAATATCTTGGACCGAATGAACCGCGCGGACGCGAGCGCCGGGTCTTTCTGCACAGCGAGGTTCGCGTATTCCATGGCCGAGGACAGGGCCTCGTTTTTGACGGTGCTATCGTCCGACGCCTCCGCTATGGCGAAGAGGGATTCGGCCATTTCCGTATACTTCTGCGCGGCGAACGCGTCCTCCCCCTCGGGCAGGGCTTCGGCGGCCTTTTCGTAATTCGAAAGCGCCGAGCGGAGGCTGCCCGATTCCGCGCTTTCCTTCCCGAGATCCATGTATTTATTCACGTCGGCGATCTGCTTTTGAGTCTTCGCGCTCTTCTGGGCGAGCTCGTCTTCCAGCGCCTTTCGCTTCGCTTCCTCGGCGGCGGCAAGTTCCCTTGCCTGACGGTCGGCCTCAGCCTTTTGAGCTTCCGCCTCCGCCTTCGCGTCGGGCTTGCCCTGCTTGCCGGAACCGTCCGCGCGCTCGTCTGACGAAAGCCCCTCGTCGGACGCGGAGGAGCCGGACTGACCGCTCCTTCCCGTGGTCTGCATCCTCGACGCGGCTTTCTGCGCGGCGTCCGCCGCCGCCTGAATTCGCGACGCGGCCTGACGAGCCTTCTCCAAAGCGGCCTCAAGCTCAGAGGTATCCATTCCCGAGGCACCCGATGCCAGCGCGTCCTTTGCCTTTTTGGCGGCAAGAACCGCGTCGAAGAGCTCGTTCGCGTCCGCGTCCGATGGATTGTCGATTAGGAGCTTTTCCAAAAGGTCAAGAGCGCGGTCGAATTCGCCCTTATCGACGTACGTTTGAACCATCGTCAATGTATTCAGGCGTATCTTCTCGGGTCCGTTTCCGCCGGACTTTGAGATGACGAAAAACGCTAAAAGCGCGAGCAAAATGACCGCGGCTACCGCGCCGGCGCCCACGAAAATCTTTTCTTTCCTATTCAAGTTGTCCTTCCTCGTCGTATTCCTCGATGTTCTCTGAGCCTGCCGAACGGGTACTCGCCTCGTCGACCGACTGAAGGGACGAGCTCACCTCGTCCAGTAGTTTTTGATAGCGTTCAGCCGCGGCCTTTTTCTCGGCTTCGGTCGCGATCCGCTCCGCCTCCGCGCGCTGGGCCGCCTCCTCCCGTTCCTTAATGGTGCCGGAAAGTAGGGTGACGAGCTGGCGGATGGAGTCCTTTTGCCAGGAAGCCGGGTTAAGCATCAAGTATACCTGGTAATCATCGACCGCTTTCTGAAAGCCCTCAAGCTTGACGCGGGCGTTCGCCCGGCCAAGATACGCCGGCGCGTAGGACGAGTCGATCTCGATCGCCTTGGAGTACATCGATTCGGCCTCCGCGTACATCTCCCGGACGTGGTAGACCTGGCCGGCGTTATAAAAGAGCGTTTTCCGGTCAGCACCCGGGGCAGACGTGCCCTTCATGAAGGCGCTGATCGCGTCGTCGTATTTTCCCACCATTTTATAGCAGAGCCCCAGGTAATTGAATACGATTGGATTCGTCCCGGTCGCGAGGGATGCCTGATACAGGAGGGGGGCGGCTTCCGAGGGCTTGTTCTCGCGGAAAAGGCGCTCGCCTTCCGCGAAGAAATCAAGCGGGAACGCGACGCCGGAAACCGCCGCAAAAAGCACCGTGAGAATCGCGATTCTTGAGCAACTCACTCTCTTTTTCATATTTGACAATACCCCATAAAAGCTATAGTCTACATTATATGTCATCAATGTTTATCGCCGTCATCCTGATACTCGGCACGGGTATCGCGTTTCTTTCCCTTTTTTTGGTCAAGTCATTCCTTGTTCCCAAGAAAATCGCGGGAATCGCGAAGCTCATCGACGCGGGCAAGTATACGCAGGCGATTAAACAGTGCAAAGTCCTCATCACGCGAAACCCGCGCGATACCGAGGCGCGTTACCTTCTCGGTAAGGCCTACCTCGGCGACGGCAAGGCCGAGCTCGCGCTCATGGAGTTCAAAACCGTCAACGCGACGGGCGTTTTCTCCAAAACCGTGCCCGAGGCGGAGTTCAGGAAAACTATAGCACAATTATTCCTTAAGTATAATCAACCCGACGAGGCTCTCAAGGAGTATTTGCTGCTCGTCAAGCTGGAACCGTTCAGCGCCGAACACTACTACAACGCGGGCACGCTATTCGAGCAGCGGGACAACAGCGAGCAAGCCCTTCAGTATTATCGTAAGGCCGTCGAGACGGACCCCAAACACGCCTCGGCCCACGCGGCACTCGGCCTGCTCCTTTTCAAGAACAAGCAGATCCCGGACGCCAAACAGGAAATCAACCTGGCGCTCAAGCTCGACCCAAAAAACACCAAGGCGTATTTCT
>DAOPXQ010000242.1:0-3809 GCA_035352395.1 Treponemataceae bacterium
CCCGGGCGATGTCGACGCGCGACTCGTATCGCGAATCGACCCAGGTCATCGTCGAAGAACCCTCGAACACGAGCCCGAGAACGTTCACCGCGGGAGAGAGCGTAAGGTCGACGGGGACGGCCGTCGTGGTGCCGAGCGAGTCTTTGTCGCGGCGGGGACTGACGCTCGCGACGATTCCGGTAATGACCGAAAAGGGCTGACTGCCGATCGAGATCGCGCCGCCTGAGACCGCGGGATTTTTTCGCCTAAAGGAGATCCCGGAGCTGTCCATCGCGGAAGGGTCCACATCCATCGAGAGCCTGAGCGCCGCCTGATCGAACGCGCAGCGAATGCCGGATGCCTTGAGATCGGCGACCGTCACCGCCGTTCCGCGGCCGACGAGCGCGTCGAGGTTCTCGCGGCGTACGGTTCCGCCGAGCGCCGCTTCGAGTGACTGCGGGGAAAGGAGCGGAAGCCCGTTTTCATCGAGGGTAAACGACGCCGTGCCGCGCGGGTTCCCGTTCAGATAGAGATCGGCGAGGATCGTCGGCGATTCCGCCCGGCCGCCCGTTTCCGCGGCAAGCGGCAGCGCCCCGATTAGGCAGAGCATCGACGCGATCGCTATAAGGGCCCTACTGCTCGCTTTCATACTTCAGGCTCCCCGCATAGGGTCCGTCGGGCAACTTTTCACGCACCGGGACGAATCCGCGCACCGAGCATCCCGGAAGGAAATTGAAGTTGCCGAACGCGCCGAGTTCCGCAGCGCTCAGGCGATACGACCCACCTCCCGCGAACGAAAGATCGACGGTGAGGTCCTTGGCGACCACGTGCCGCGTGCCACGGTTCGATATCTCGACGGAAACGCCCTCCTTTCCGGACTGATCGGACGAAGGCCGCGCGATGACTTCCAGCGCGGGGGCGAACGCCGCTTCGGAAACGTACACCGACGCGATATACCGGAAAAGGATACGGAGGCCCGCGGCCGATTCCTGATCGGCGTCGACGGGAACTTGCTCGGCGACGAACCTGAAGCACTGTTCCCGCTCGGGGCTCGCGGTGCCGCGCCATTGGATCTTCACCGTCGCGAAGCGCCCGGGCTCGACGAGGGCGCGCGCGGGGTAGACGGCGAATAGTTCGTCCGCCGGCGCGTTCGTCTCGGTGCCGTCGACCGCGACGCCTCGGCTGAGGACGCGAAAGCGAATCGCGATCTTCGACGGGCCGTCGTTGTCCACGCGGAAGGTGGCGATGCTTTTTTCCCCCGAGGGCGCGAGCTGCGCCGTCATCGGCTCAAGCGTAAAGGACCAGACGCTTGATACCGCGAGGACGGATAGCAGGAAGGCGATCAGGGCGTTTCTTGCGCTGAACATGGAAACCTCCTCATCGAATCGGCGGTAAGGGTGAAGCAATAACCATGCCAGGCGCCCGGTCAAGAACCCCATAGCCGCGAAATCCATACTCGGTAACGCTTTTTTTAGTTTGGCGCGCTGCCGGCATCAGCCGGAGAAGCGCGGTTTTCGACCATGCCGACGAACGTTCGACCGTTCGGTCGAGACGGGACTACTTGAGTCCCAGATGATCGAGCCTCGACCGGAGGTGCCGCTCGCTGATTCCCAGCGATCGCGCCGCCGCGCTCTGGTTTCCGGCCGACCGCTTGAGCGCGCCCGAAACCAATTCCCGCTCGAAATCCCCCATGGACTTTTCATACGCGCCTTCCGGTACCGTGCGAATGCAAAAGCCGTCCTCGTCCTCCGGGGAAGGCGGCGGGGGCAGGTCCTCCACGCGGATATAGTCGCTCCGCGAAAGCACGACGGCGCGCTCGATGAGGTTCTCGAGCTCGCGCACGTTTCCCGGGAACGGGCGCTTGATCAGCGCGTCGAAGGCGTCCCGCGATATCCCCTTGATGTCCTTGCCGTCGCGCTTCGCGTAGCGCTTGACGAACTCGTCGACGAGCAGGCGAATGTCTTCCTTCCTTTCGCGGAGCGGCGGAAGCCTGATCTCGATGACGTTCAGTCGATAGAAGAGATCCCGGCGGAATCGGCCTTCGCGGATAAGCTCGGGAAGATCGCGGTTCGTCGCCGCGACGATGCGCACGTTCAATTTGCGCGGGACGTTCTCGCCGATGCGCTCGATCACCCCGAACTGGAGCGCGCGGAGGAGCTTTACCTGGAGGGCGGGCGAGATGTCGCCGATCTCGTCAAGGAACAGGGTTCCGCCGGCTGCCTCCTCGAAACGGCCCACGCGGTCGGAATCGGCGCCGGTGAACGAGCCCTTCCGGTGGCCGAAGAGCTCCGATTCCGCGAGCGTCTCGGGCAAGGCCGAGATGTTGACGGGCACGAACGAACCGGTCCGACCGCTCCGCTCATGGATGAAACGCGCGACGAGTTCCTTTCCCGTGCCGCTTTCGCCGGATATGAGAACGGTCGCCGAACTTGCCGCGGCCCTCGCGGCGACGCTCAGGATGCTAGCGAGCGCGTCGCTTTGATACACGATCCCAGAAGCCGCGGGCGACGCGGAGTGACCGGCTACCGGAGGCAACAGGGCTTCATGTATGAGCGCGTTCCGCTCGTTGACGCGGAGCACGATGCGCGAAAGATCCTCTTTCCGTATCGGCTTCACGAGATAGTCGTCCGCGCCGGCCTTCAGGAGCGACACAGCCTCGCGGGCGTCCTCATAGGCCGTCATCAGTATGACGGCGATGCAGGGATTGAGTTCCTTAATGCCCTTGAGCACGTCGAAACCGGTCTCGTTTGCCAGATGGAGGTCGGTTATGACGATATCGACGACGAGATTCGAGGCGCGTTCCAAACAGGTTTTCATGTCGGCAACGCCGTGAAATTCAATGGGTGGATACTCGATTGCCGAGCAAAAGCGTTCTATTACCTGCAGCTGCAGAACATCGTCGTCTACCGCGAGTAAGACCATGCGATGCCCCCTTAGTGTAAAGCCTAGGCGCGCGAGCCGTGGAATGCAATGAGGAGGCGAGAAAATCCTCGCTTTTTTCGACCGTACGGGCGAGTTTTCGACGGTCTTGGCGAATGTGTCATAAAAACGGCGATGGGAATGGGAGTGCCGTCACGGAGTATCTCTTTTCAGCATAATGATAAAGGGATTTTTTCCGCGCGATATGGCGGATTGGCACGGTTATTGCTTATTCATAAGCGTCAACCACACAAGGAGGTTTGATATGAAAAGCACGAATACCAAGTATATGTCGATGATAGCGATCGCCGCGATCATCGCTTTCCCGGCAGCCGCGGCGACGACCGGAAGCATCGCGATTTCCGGCTCCGTACCGGCGATCATCGAGTTAGCGGTCACGAGCGAGGCAGTCGCCCAGAATCTTCCCCTGACGCAAACCGTGTCGGACCTTCGGGTAGCGACCGTCGTCGAGCGGAGCAACAAGAAAGCCGGCTACACCGTCGTTCTTGAGTCATCGAACGCGAAGGCCCGCGGGTCCTCGTCTCCGACGCTCAGAAGCGCGGAAACCAACGACGAGCTTCCGTACAGCGTCAAATACGACGGCGCGGACGCGCGATTCACCGGCGGGGCCGCGATCGTGAGCGACGTGTCGGCGAAAACCGTCGCGGACGGCGTCTCGAAGGCGGTAACGGTCTCCTTCAACGGAGCCGATTACTTCCTCGACGAGTCGTCCTACGGCGACACCCTGACGTTCACGATCATCGCGAAATGACGGAGGTTATTCGGTGAGCGATAGCGTACTTCGGTTAAAGGGCCGCCCAATCGGGATGGCCCTTTTTTTTTAATCTCAGGGTTATCCCGTATTGACTTATATTTTTAATGCCTCTAGGCTTTCGCGCATCACGTAAGGA
>DAOPXQ010000243.1:0-3801 GCA_035352395.1 Treponemataceae bacterium
CCGAACGAGCCCCTGTACGCGGGCATTCAGGTTGGCGCGACGCTCCAGATGACGCTTGATACTAAGGTCGCTTCGGGTAACCTCGACGTCGGTCTTGACCAGGGAGAGCCGGTATTCCCGCTTGTCTACTCGATTTACAAGCAAAACAGCATCGGGTCCCTTACCGTGACGAATAACGAGAGCGCCGAGATCCGCGACGTCGTCGTGAGTTTCCGGGCGGGCAACTATACCTCGTCGCTGATGCTCTGCGGAGCCGCCGGGATGATCGCGAAGCAGGAATCGATTCAGGTTCCCCTGTATGCCGACTTTTCGGACACGATTCAGAATTTCACGGAGAACGGAAAGATGCCGGGCGAGGCGGTGATAACCTACACCCTGCTCGGCGAGAAGCGCGAAGTCAGTAAAACGATCGTTATCCCCGTGTATAACCGGAATACCGTTCGCTGGACCGACTCGGCGGTAATCGCCTCGTTCATCTCGCCGAACGCCCCCGAAGTACTCGACTATTCCAAGTACATCGTCGGGATCGCGCGCGACAAGCTGCGCACCGGGCTCAACCGCAACATGCAGTTCGCCATGTACCTGTTCGAGGGCCTCAAGATCGGCGGTCTTTCGTATTCCAACGACGCCGCGACCCCGTACGTCGCGTATCATCTGGACCCCGAGAAACTCGATTACGTGCAGTATCCGTTCCAAACCCTCGCGTACCATTCGGGCGATTACGACGATATGGGCATCCTCTACGCCGCGGCCCTCGAGTCCGTCGGCATCCGAACCGCCATCATCCCACTCAAGGGAGACTTCGTCGTCGCGTTCTCGCTCGGCATCGCCGTGGACGACGCGGAAGCCCTCTTTTCCTCGACCGACAGCCTTTTAACGATCGCCGACGAGCTATGGATTCCCGTTTCCTTCTCGCGCCTTCGCGAGGGCTTCATGAACAGTTGGGCTTACGCGGTAAGCGACATCAACGCCGCGGTCGCGGGGAGTCAAAATCTCGATTTCATTATCCTCTCCGAGGCATGGAAGACCTATCCGCCGGCGAGCATAACCGGTTCTGAGGCCTCCTTCCAAAAACCGGTTGAGTCTTCCGTCAACCGCGCCGTCGACACGGACCTGATGCGCTACATAACCGCGGAGTTCGGCCCCAAGATCCGAAAGATTCAGGCCGAGATCAAATCGTCCGGAGGCAGCGTAAAGTTGCACAACCAGCTTGGAATTCTCTTTATCCGCGCCGGAATGTACGAGGAGGCGAAAGCCGAGTACTCCAAGGCAGCGGGGATGAAATCCGCGTCCGCGATGGTCAATCTCGGCAATATCGCGTTGCTCGAGAAGGATTATCCGACGGCGGACAAGTGGTTCCGAAAGGCTCTCGAGATCGATCCGGAGAGCAAGTCCGCGAAGAACGGGCTTAATCGGACGGCGACCGAAGTGGAAGAGTAGGGAAGGCATTACCGAGGAGAAACGATGGGAATCTGGAAGTGGATGACGAAACGAAACATCGCGCGCGCGCCGGGGCTATCGGCATTGCGGGGAAAGACCCTGCCCGCGCTCGTTCTCGTCTGCCTCATCCCGGCGTCTTCCATCTCGGCCGATCCGTCCTTTGGGTTCCGCTTTGGCCCGCAGTACGCCATCCCTCTCGGAGACACGGTGCTGCAAAGCGGCATAGGCGGTTCCATCGCCGCCGATTTCCTCCCGTTTCCCTTTTTCGGAATCCTCGCCGAGGGCGAGTACCTTAATCTTGGCATGAAGAACGTGACCGGGCTTCACCTGTTCGGGGGAAGCCTCGGCCTCGAGGGCGTCTGGCGCTTCCATGACCGCATGAGCGTGCAGGCCGAACTCCTCGGCGGCGTGTATTCGGTGAGCGGTCCGACGGTCGAGCTTTCGGGCATCTCGCTCGGCGCGCGCGTCATGGGGAGTTTTTACCTGTCGCCCGCGGTCACCGTGTCCGCCCACGCGGGGTACAAGAGCTATCTCTATCGCCCCGAGCCGTTCCTCAACGCGATCTCGGTCGGCGCGTCGTTGGGAATCAACCTGAACGAGGCCTTCGGCGGCGCCGCGCGCGTGTCGATCGAGACCGAGCGGCAGGACCCCGTTTTCCCGGTGTTCTACTCCTGGTACGACGACAACTACTTCGCCCTCGTGAAAGTGACCAACAACGAGAAGACCGCGATCACCGACGTGAACGCGTCGTTCTACCTCGAGCAGTATATGGGCCAGCCGAAGCTCTGCGCGACGAGCCGCGTGCTTAAGCCCGGCGAGTCGTGCACCGTCCCGGTCAAGGCATTCTTCAACGAGTCGATGCTGGAGCTGACCGAGCGCGTCGACGCCGAGGCGAGGATGATCGTCGAGTACCGCGTCCTCGGAGCGAAAAAGCGCGCCGAGCTCCCGATCGTCATTCCCGTCTATCACCGAAACGCCATGTCCTGGGACGACGACAGGCGCGCCGCCGCCTTCGTGTCCTCTAAGGACCCTGCGGCCCTCTGGTTCTCAAAGTACGTTTCGTCGATCGTCTCCGAGCGCGAGCGCCCCGGCGTCAACCGGAACGTGCAAAAGGCGATCGGCCTTTTCGAGTCGCTTAAGACCTACGGCATCAACTACGTCGTCGACCCCTCGAGCGCGTACGCGGACAACGTCGGCGTCGGCTCGTCGATCGACTTCCTGCAATATCCGTATCAGACACTGATGTATCGCGGCGGCGACTGCGACGACCTTTCGATCCTGTACTGCTCGCTATTCGAGGCGATCGGCATCAAGAGCGCCTTCATCACCGTCCCGGGGCACATCTACGTCGCCTTCGATTCCGGGATGACCGAGGAGGAGGCGAAGCGGGACTTCTACGCGCCGGGGCAGCTTGCGTATTACGAGGGAAAGGCGTGGGTCCCGCTCGAGATCACGCTTACCAAGGAAAACTTCAACAAGGCCTGGCGCATCGGCGCGAAGGAATGGAGCGACTCAGCCTCTCGCGGCACCGCGCGCATCTATCCCGTCGAGGAAGCCTGGCAGGCCTATAAGCCCGTCAGCGTTCCCGGCGCGGCCGCCCGCTTTAACCTTCCCGACGAGGTGGAGTCGATCGCGATGTTCGACTCCTCGCTCGACGCGTACATCGAGCGCGCGATCCGTCCCGAGATCCGCGCGTACAAGGCGCTGCTCGCGCGTTCCGACCGACCCGACGTCCGCAATCGACTTGGCGTGCTTTACGGAAAGTACGGGATGCTGCAAAAGGCGAAAGAGCAGTTCATCATCGCGGCTCGCGCCGATAACGTTGACGCCTGGGTTAATCTGGGCAACATCGCCTTCATGGAGCAAAACTATCCGGAGGCGATCGGGTATTACAACTTTGTCCTTTCCAAGCATCCCGAAGAATCCGTCGCAATTCTCGGCGCCGCCCGCGCGTATTACGAGCTTGAGGAGTTCGAGTACTCCGACGCGCTCTACGCGACGCTCGGTACCTGCGACGCGGGCCTCGAGCGTAAGTACTCGTATCTCGGCTCGTTCTTCGATAGCACCGGCCGAGCCTGGTCGCTTTCCGAACGGCTCTCGACGACCGCCTGGAGCCTCCCCGAGGAAAAGACCGCCGTCGACCTTTCGGCGTATCGGGCGATCACGGACTCCGGCACGGACGGCGTGCCCCCACCCGCGGTCATGTCCCAATCGAACAAACAACCGACGTTGCCAGACCTTCCCGAGGGCTATAGCGACGAGGACGGGAACAGCCCGATGATCGTTCCCGAGCCAAGCCTTAACGTTAAAAAGGAATCCGACGACGAATCCCTCGAAGGCGATTCATCCGGCGACGATTCG
>DAOPXQ010000244.1:0-3778 GCA_035352395.1 Treponemataceae bacterium
GTTGCGAAGCTGGTCAAGGCTCGACACATACTGCCAGGTATAATGCAAGCCGGAGATAAAATCCGAATTCTGCCCAAGCGGGTAGAGGAGCATGAAACGGGATACGACCCTGGAAAGATCCGCCTCGGTATTGATAGGCTGGACGATTTCCAGGTTTACCCGCGAATTAAAAGAAATCAAGTGAAAGGTATCGCCGGGACGGACGAATTTTTTGGTGATGTCCACGAGGATTCGCCCGTTTATCTCCTCGAAAAAGGGAAGAATCGTGCCCGAAGTATCCATCAAAACCACGATATCAGACTCTGCGCCGAAAACCGGGGACAAAGCGCCGATTATGGCTATCAGCGCCAAAACCTTTTTCAATGACTTCATGGCGAATCCTTTTTTATTTATCAGAATGTGGCGGCAGTGATCGTCTTAATGGTGTAGTTATAGTCCTTCTCGTTAATGTTAAACTTGAGCGTCTCGCCTTCGCGGTGGTTGATGATCGCGTTACCGAACGGTGACATGTAGGAGATGATCGCATTGTCCGGATCAGATTCCCAGGGTCCCAGAATGGTGAACTTCTCGGTCTCGTTTGTTTCGTTGTTGACCAGGGTCACGACGGTTCCGAACGAAACTCGGGCGACGGTAACCGTGGTCGGGTCAAAGATCTGGGCACGGTCGATTTCCTCTTGGAGTCTCGTTGCCGTCGCGTTAAGGATGGTCTGGTGTTCCTTCGCGGCCTTGTATTCTGAGTTTTCTCGCAAGTCGCCGAGAGAGAGCGCAAATCCGATTTCCTTGGAGTTCGCGGGAACCTCGACTTCGATGATGTTCTGAAGCAATTTTCTTTTCTCTTCCATCATCTTCGAGGTTACTATGAGGCCGCGCGATACGACAGTCTTTTCCTCGGTTCCGAAGAACTTGAAGCCCTTATGCTGCTCAAGAATCTTGTTACGCAAGTGCATCTTAATCGCGGGATCAAGGTCCTTGACGTCGTCGACGAGGGTATAAAGCCTCGTAATGGTATCGACGTCGTTCTTGAGGATATACGTCTCGAGAAGGTTGTCCTTTCCGAAGAGAAGCGTGTGCACTTGGCGGTTGATCTTGCGGTTTTCCGTGGTTTCGCGATGGTTCGCGATCTCACGGAACGTGATGTCCAGTATGTGAATAAGGGTGATAAGCTGCTTCTCATAGGGAATGGACAGCGAGGTAAACCACTCGGCTTCCTGCGCGTTCTTGAAGAACCAAATCGCCGCCTCGCGATAGTCGCGATAGTTCTCGAAGCACGAAATTGCGAGCTGCTGAGCCTTGGCGGTAAGTCCTTCCTTAATCAGCGAGTCGATTACCTCGGCAGAAAGCACGGTGGGGAAGAGCTTGACGTAGAGATCCGCCCAGTCGGGAAGGAAATTCTTTATATGCTGGAGGTAACTCCTCCGGAGATCGTTGTCCTTGATCGCGGTATAAACGATCGAGGGATTCTCGATCTCGGTAAAGAGCTCGGAGAAATTATACTGGATCCCGGGATTCAGGTGGGGGTGCTTCGCGACGATCTGCTTAACGACCAGATACGACGCGATGGTCTGCTCGTTAACCTGATTAAAGGCCTTTAGATAGCCCGCGAAATACGAGAACATCTCGGCGAAGTACTCCGAATCGGGATCCGCCTTCTCGGAGAAATTCATCAGGATGTCGATGCGCGAGAAGAAGTTCTTCTGCGCCTTAAATTCGTTTAACAGTTTTTCCTCGAGTGAAATCGGGCGATCGCGCACGACGTAGAGATCGATGTTGGTCGGGTTTACGCCGAAACCGGAGTCTTCTTTGAGAATGTTGCGCGCCTTGGTGCTCCAGCTGGTCCACTCGTTTACGGTAAGGACGGAAGGAACGAGCTCTGCCTTGATATGCTTCAGGTCGCAGTTATTGTCGTAGCTCTTGATGATGGTCTTAAGCGCCCAAGCCGGGTCTTCCTTAACCTTCGCGGTGAGCTTTTCCTTTTTCCAGATGGACTTGAGAACCCAAATGTGCTCTTTACTGAGCGTCTGAAGGGCGTTGACGCCCATTTTCAAGCTCATGGTATGAGCGCGCTTTTTCGCGAAGTCGATGGTGATTTCGTCGTTTTTCACGCTGGAGATGCGGCCAACGCCCCAAGACCGATGAAACACGAAGTTCCCGGCGTCGAAGGAGATATGTTTCTCGAACTCGCCGATTGCCTCGAAGACGTTTCGCCAGCTCTGGTTAAGGTTCGACGCACGGACATACTCGTCGAGCTGACTGTGCCCCGCGTACTTGCCCTTAAAGCACTCGACGATTTCCTTACGCGCCCAGGAATCCTTGTCGTCGTAGGAAAGGATAATCTTGAGAATATCGATCGCGGTGTTCCAATCCTGGTGCTCTTTATAGTAGACATAGACTTCCTGCATGAGCATGGCGCTGCGGTCGTCGCCCATGTTCTTGGAAATCTTGCGCTGTACGTGATAGAAAAAATCGATTTCCTGCGGGATAAGGCTTACGAGATGCGTCCAAATCTCCTTTACGGAGTTGGTCTGCTTTCGGTTAATGTAGCGATAGAGGGCCTTTTTATAAAAGTCGACCGCGTTGTCGATATCGCCGTCTCTCTCGTATTTCTCGGCAAGCTGCTTCGTGATGTCGGCTTCTTCGTAGTCGATTTTAACGAGGCGTTCCCATATGGAGTAGAGCTGGTCGTTGTTGCTTTCTTTATAACAGTCCGCAAGGGTTCGTAAGGCGAATTTCGACTCGCCGAAATCCAGAACGCGCTCGCAAAGGTGCTCGACGACCGCGGTTTTGTGGTTATCGATGAAAATGCCAATCAAGGTGACGAGGGCCGAATCGTCAAGGAGCTGCTTGGACAGGGCGCTGATGCCCGAAAGGTACAGCGCGATGATGCTGTTCTTCGTATGGGAAAGATGCTCGTCGCAGAGCGTTTTCAGCTCGTCGACGCACTTGGAAGCCTGAGCGTCTCGAATGATCGCGTCAAGGTCCTTAAAGTTGGTGATAGAATAATTACTGATCGTGGCGCGGGTCCACTTCTCTTCATTAAGCATATCCTGGACAGATTTCAGCAACGATTCAGACATATTCCCTTCTCCTGCAACCACGCGGACTACATCGTGTATCGCGAATACACGTCCGTATCCAGTAGTTTTATTTTTAGTAAAACCTCATTAATCCTGGTTTTATCGTCATTCACGTTGACGTAATGATCGATCAGCCAGAAATAATGGTTTATAAGCCGCGGCACGAGCAATGCCCGCGAAGCCTCGGCCCCGTCACGTATCTCGTTTTCGATCGCGAAAATGGACTGCTTCAGTTTGCCGAATTCCAGCGCCCTAAGCTCGCGTTTGACGTTAAACACGCCATATAATACCCCGTACACGGGAATCCATTCCAAAAGCACCGTTCCGTGATACCCAAGCGCCTCAACCTGCGAGGCAAGCCTTTGAATAATCTCGGACTCCAAAAAACACAGATCGACGCGCGAGGCTCCCTGAAAGAAAGCCTCGCGAAACAGAACCTTTGAAAGCCGCGCTTCGCCGCAGAGGGCGTAGCAGTCGGCAAGCTCGGCTAGGATCGCGGGCGAATCGTTATCGCTGTCCTTGGCCTGCTCCAGTAAACCGAGCGCGCGCTCAAAATCCCCAAGGGCCTTGTGACAAAGCCCGATCTTTCTATAGAGCTCGGGATCCTGCGAGGTTCCGTCCTCGCGGTATAATGACTGATAAAAACGAAGCGAGAGGGTAAAGACGCATTGTTTCAAAGCGTACAGCACCGGTTCTCGCTCGGG
>DAOPXQ010000245.1:0-3767 GCA_035352395.1 Treponemataceae bacterium
GGTAAGCTCGGTTCACTGATCGAGATGCGCGACGTGGACGTGCGCGATGAGATTCAAAAACTCGACACGATGACGATGAATTTCGTGGACCTCGTAAACGACGTGCATCGCGACGGAACGGGCGCCAACGGCAAGACCGGCGTCGACTTTTTCACCGAGCAGGCCTTCATAAACAATGTCGCCGGCAACTACGACAGAAACGGCGACGGCGAATACGACTCATCCTACGTTTTCCGCGTGACTGGCGCGAACGCCCTTTCCGCGCGCGAGCAGATCGGCCTCGAGGGAACGATAACCCTTTCCGCGGGGACGGGCACCGTGAGCGTTCCCTATAAGGCGACGGATATGGTATCGGACGTGATCGCGAGGATCAACGCCGCGGGCGCCGAGGTTACGGCGAGCCTTGACCGATCGGGAAAGCTCGTCATGAAGGGCACGACCGCGCAGAACAAGGACAATCCCGATTTCGTCATTCGTCACATGGAAGACTCAGGGCATTTCCTCGCGGGATACGCGGGCGTGCTCGGCGGGTCCGGCCCGGACGGCGCGTATACTTGGGATCGCGCCGACGCCGTGAATTCCCTCGCGTCCGCCAAGACGCAATACGCGGTCTCCCCGATCGCGCATCCGTCTGGCTGGATGGAGATCAACAAAGCCATCGTGACCGACGTGCAGACAATAGCCGCGGGTTTCGCCGACAAGGACGGCTTCCTCGCCCCGGGCGACAATCGCGCCGCGGCCGCTATCGCGCAAATCAGAAACACCGCCGTCATGGTCGGGGACACTAGGACCTTCGACGACTTCTTCGCGGACACCGTGACCAATATCGGTCTTAAGGGCGAGCAGGCGGAGCGGTCCCTCGAGACGCAGGTATCGATATTAAAGGAACTTTCGGAGATGCGCGACGCGATTTCCGGCGTCAACATCGACGAGGAACTCGCTGACATCATCAAGTTCCAGCACGGATACAACGCGGCCGCGAAATTCATCTCGACGCAAGACGAGATGCTCGACACGATAATCAATCGCATGGGCGTATAAGGAGTAGGGTATGAGGCGGATAAGCACCAACATTCAGCATGACGACACGCAGTACGCGCTCCGAAGGCAGGAGTCGAAGGTTAGCGGCGTGAACAATCAGCTCTCGAGCCAGAGAAGGCTCCAGACCCTTCGCGAGGACCCTCTCGCCGCGGGCCATAGCGTGCGCTACCAGTCGTATCTCGCTCGGCTGGACCGATTCGAGAAAAACGCAAAGACCGTCAACGATCAGTTTAAGATCACCGAAGGATACATGAATCAGTCCCTGCAGGTAATGCAGCGCGTGCGCGAACTTACCGTTCAGGGCGCGCACGGGACGTTTACCGAGGCCGACATGAAGAACATGGCGTCCGAGGTAGACGAACTCCTTAAGGAACTCGTGCTCGACGCGAACGCGACGGGGCCGGACGGCGTTCGTCTTTTCTCCGGAACCAAAACCTTTACCGAACCCTTCGAGGTCGTGCTCGGCGACGTGGACGGCGCGGGCAACCCGCTGATCCGCGAGGTCAAGTATCACGGCTCCGTGGACCCAAAGTCCGTCGAGATCGACGAGCATGCGTTTCTCTCAACCGACCAGGCGGGCAATAGGACTTTCTGGGCGGAGAAGCAAAGCCTCTTCTCGAGCGTGGACGCGACGGCCTATATGGTTAAAAGCGATACCTCGATCGTCGTGGACGGAGTGTCGGTCCCTCTTACGGCCGGCGACAACGTGCACGCGATAATCGCGAAAATAAACGACTCGGGGGCCGCCGTGAAGGCGAACCTCGATCCCGTGACCAATGGCCTTAATATCGAGACGACCGACGCGCGCCAGCTTTGGCTTGACGACTCGGAGGGTAGTGACGTTCTCTCCTCGCTCGGGATGATTAAACAGGGACAGCGGCCGCCGTATAACATAGCGCCTTCCGTACGCACCTCGGGAGGATCGCTCTTCGACGCCGTCATCGCCCTCAGGGACGCGATGCTCTCCAACGATAAGGAATCGATCGGCGGGAAGGTTCTCGGAGCCGTTGACGGCTCGATCGACAATCTTTCCACGCGGCTCGCTCAGATCGGCTCTCGGTACGAGCGCTCGCAGGCGACGCTCGCGCGCCTTGACGACCAGATCGTCGACGCGACGGCGGCGGAATCCCGCGAGGCGGATCTCGACTTTACAAAAGCCGTAACCGACCTTAAAATGTACGAATATACGCAGCAAGCCACGATGAGCAACGCGGGCAAACTATACTCAAACACCCTTTTGAACTACATCAAATAAGGAAATTAGCGAATGGACATCAAGACAAAGTCATTGGGAACCGTTTCGATCGTCGAGAAACAGATTATCGAGCTTAAGAACGGATTTTACGGCTTCGGCCAGTATCATCGCTTCGCCCTTTTGGACGCGGCGCAAAAACCGTTCATTTGGGTGCAGTCGCTCGACGAAAGCGATCTCGCGTTTCTCGCGCTCGACCCATTTCTCTTTCGACCCGACTATGAGATCGATATCGACGACGCGACCATCTCGCCTCTCGGCATAGAGACGCCGTCCGACGTGCTCGTGTTCGTCCTCGTCACGATACCGCAAAACGGCGAACCGATCACCGCGAACCTTCAGGGACCCTTGATCATCAACAAAAAAAATAACCAGGCGATGCAAGCCGTGCTCAGCGACGCGCGCTGGAAGACAAAGCACGACATCGCTGCGGAAAGCTCCGCGAAGAGAGGCAAGTAATGCTGATCCTCTCGAGAAAGATAAACGAGAAAATCATGATTGGCGAGGATATCTCGCTGACCATAATCGAGATTCGCGGCGACCAGGTTAAGGTGGGCGTAGAGGCCCCAAAGTCCGTAAAGGTATTTAGGCAAGAGGTGTACGAGGCGATTCAGAACGAAAACAAGGCGGCTGCTGCGGCCACGTCGAACGCGAACCTTGACGGCCTTTCCGGCATCATAATCCCGCATCAGTGAGTTTTTTAGAAAGCGCATTCGATAGCAAATTCAAAAAGGATCGGCACTGGCCGATCCTTTTTGAATTTTAAAGGGAGTCGGAAAATTCCTTGCTTCGGTCGCGGGAATCCGAATTAAAGGGCTTGTTGTCCTTCAGCAGATTCCAGATATCGTCGAAATCAGGATGGATTCTCTCGAATATGTCGATCAGGTCCGGGTCGAATTGAGCGCCTTTCCCGGAGAGGATTTTTCTCACCGCTTCCTCATGGGTCAGCTCATTCTTGTACGTGCGCTTCATTCGCAGCGCGTCGTAGACGTCGGCGATCGTCACTATTCTCGCCGAGAGGGGGATCATCTCGCCCTCGAGCTTAAAGGGGTACCCGGTACCGTTCCACCATTCATGGTGGCTCAGCGATATCTCCTTGGCCATCGGCTCGGGATACGACGACAGTATGAAGGTACCGTTGATGGTATGCTCGCGCATGATTTCCCATTCCTGATCGGAGAGCCTGCCAGGCTTTTGCAGGATGTAGTCGGGCGTGCCTATTTTTCCGACGTCGTGCATGGCTCCCAAAAAGGCGATGTTATCGATAAAGTCCAAATCTATCTGCGGATATCTCTTGATCGCGAAGAGATACTCGCACATCTTCTTGCAATAGTATCCGACTCGCTGATCGTGAAGTCCCGTATCGTTATCCTTAAGTTTCGCCGCCTCGAGAATGCCCTTAAACGTCGTTTGGAGCTGGGTTCTATAGGATTCGGTTATGTCTTCGAAAAGCGCGAGAAAACCGCATATGGAA
>DAOPXQ010000246.1:0-3761 GCA_035352395.1 Treponemataceae bacterium
TTCCGTATCCGACGCCGTCCATGATGACGAGCACGACCGGACCTTTTCTGCCTTTCCATTTCGGGTTCTTATCGAGGGCTTTGACCATTGTATATCTCCTGTGTGGGTGTGTCGGTTAACGGCTCAATGTAGCTTTTTTTCTCGATTTCGACAAGGTTTTCCGGTGGAGGCATATGCCAATATACCTACCGGTAGGTATAGTAAATAGTTTGGGCGTTGCGGAGCGTCGGCCTGTCGGCCTCCTCTCCGCCGCGTGCTTCACTCTTATCTCCGAGTTCGGCCGCATGGCCGAACTCGGAGATACCGTTGCGCCCGCTAACGCAAAAAAAAGGCAGGGCCATTCGACCCCGCCATCGCGTTACGCGGTTTCCATCGCCGTTTATTTCGCGGCTTTTGGCTTACCGTCGCCCTTAAGCGCCTTGATCAGCGCGTGATAGGCCGGCTTCTCCTTCATCTGCGCGTCGAGCACGTTCGCGGAACCGTACCCGGCGAAGGCGCGGGGAATCCAGCTCGTCTTGTCGGTAAATCCCCAAAGGATCATGCTTTCGACGCCGGGCTCGGTCACCGCGATGTTCATCAGTCCCGCGAAGACGTCGCACTGCTGCTTTTCGTTTTCCGGGGTGACCGGCATCTTGATGCGGACGTCGACCTCGGAAAATGAGGTGTACACCCCGAGCGCCTTGAACCGTCGCACGTTTTCCCGGATCGCTTCCTCGTTGAGCGGGAGCTCGGCGATGCAGTGGAGCTGATGGGCGACGCCGTCGATCGGGATTCCGCGTTCCTTCATTCCCTTGACCGTCTCGTACATCGCGTCGCCCTTGGCCGTTCCCGCGTACTCGGTGTTGTAGTCGACGAGCACGAGCTTCGCGTCCGGATCGGCCTCATGGGCGATCTTGAACGCGATGTCGATGTAGTCGGGGCCGATCGTCTTGAGCCAGAAGGTTTGGCGCATAGTGCCGTCCTCAAGGAAGGTCTCGTTCGCGACGTCATACTCGGGGATTCGGCCCTTGAAGTGCGTCATGAAACCGGTGATATGGTCGGTAAGGATCGCGATCGCCTCGTCGCGCGTCTTAGCAGAGTAGATATACGGCGCGTTCTGGTCTTGCCAGACAAAGCAGTGCGCTTTCATCTTGATGTTGTTTTTCTCCGCGAACTTCAACATCAGTTCCGTGTCGGACCAATTCCAAAAGTCTTTCTTGGGATGGATATTCGCCCATTTTGTCGTATCTCCGGGAACAAGGTAGTTAAAGTTCGCAGTGACGAATTTTGCCGTTTTCGGGTTCAGGATCTCGCCGGTTTGGACGGCAACGCCGAATAGTAGTCCCTGTTTGTCGGCGACTTTTCGGGGCGTGCCTCCCTGGCAACCGGATAGGATGGCTGCGGCGAACGTGCAGATGGCTAAAACCGTGATTTTGGATGAGTACTTCATCATTTCCTCCGGTGTTTATTGTATCATGGACAAGCCGTTCTGTGGTGTTCTGTTTCACTGATTGCGACAGAAAAGGAAGATTTTGTTTGAGAGGGGGAGTAAACTTGGTCAGGTCTTGGACGTACCTGAGAGGCGATGGGCGAGTGGCTCGAGTTTTCCTATAATGAGCTTTGTCGCAGGACCCACGAGCAGCGCGGAAATGATCGTGCCCTCGCGGACACCGACCAGTTTTCCCAGGCACGCGAATGAGGCGATGACCGACGCAATGACGAGCGCGAAATCGAACGCCATTTTTATCGCGCCGAAATGAACTCCCGTTTTCCGCGCGACGGCGCGAACCAATCCCTCTCCGGGAAGGATAGCTACGTTGGCGAGGACCTGAAGGCTTATTCCCAGCGCGAGCACCGCCGCGCCGATAAGGCATAGCCCGATCCGCTCGGCGTATATAGCGGGGACTATGCTCGCCGTGGCGCACATGGCGACGTCAATGCACAGCGAGAAGAACGCCGTCAGCGGTAGCTGTAAAAACTCGTGTCGGCCGAAACGCCTTCCAAGAAGGCAGAATTGCGCGAGGACGAATGCGGCATTCATGATAAAAGTCGCCGTACCCAGGCTGACCGGAAGAATCAGGCTCGCGACGTACGGTAAACTCGAGATTTGGGACGTACCGAGTCCCGATCTGGTCAATACGGCGATTCCCGCCGCGCTCAGCATGATCGCGCCCGTGCATAATAAGTATCTTTTGAAGGTTTCAATTGGTGACATACGGAGGGGCAGTATATACTTCCGCGCGATCCCGTTCCAGTCTCTGTTCTTCTGTCGGGGAGAAGTAACGTAATTCAACAAATTGACTGCTTGACTAGCTAGCGACCGCTAGTATATACCTCAGCCATGGGAACAAAAACAGAACCTGCAATGGGAAATGATCTTCCCGACCTCGACACACCCAAAGGACGGATCGTCGCGGCGGCGCTCAAGCTGTTCGCGGAATCAGGGTATCACGCCGTGTCGGTGCGGGACATCGCCCGCGAGGTCGGGATTAAGGATGCGTCGATTTACAGTCATTTCGCGAGCAAAGACGAGATTCTCGAAACCATCATCGAGCGTTTTCGCGTGACGTTCGACTCATCGATTCCGGATGTCGCGGCGTTCGACGATATCTTTCGGGTTTGCGCACCGCGGAGTTTTTTGCAGAAGGGCTTTTCCCTTTTCCAGGAGCGTCTGAAGGACAAGACGATGGCGCAGACCTATTTCGTGCTTATTCGCGAGCGGTTCGACAATCCCCTTGCCGCGAAGGCCTGGGACGCGCATCGGGATAAATGCGTGCGCTACGTCGCAGACGCCCTGCTCGCCATGATGCGCAAAGGACTTATCCCCGAGCGCGACGCGCCGTTGCTCGCGAGAATGTACGAGTATCCCCATTTTCTCATGATGGAAGATTACGTCGTTGGGCTGTGCCGCGGTCGGGATATCGCGGCGATCGAGAGCGAATTCCGCTCGCACATAGACGCGTTCGTGGATCTCGTCGGCAAGTGACGGGAAAGGGAGAACACATGGAACGGATCAGGCATCTTGGGGAGGCGCGCGTCGGTGGCCTCATCGTCAAGTACTCCATACCCGCGATCGCGGGTATGGTCGTGTACGGGCTCAACCGAATCGTCGGAAACGCGTTCGTCGGGAAATGCCTCGGGAGCGATGCGCTCGCGGGATTCACCGTCGCGAATTCCATCGTGATGATCCAGCTTTCCTTTATCATGCTCGTGGGCTCGGGATCGTCCGCGCTGATCTCGATGCTGCTCGGTAAGAAGGACGGAAGCGCCGCCACTCGGGCGCTCGGCACCGCCTTGGTCGTCGGCCTTTTCGTCGCCGCGGCCCTCGCGATCCCGTTCGAGGCGTTCATCAGGCCGATGCTAACGGCTTTCGGCGGGCGCGGGGAAGCGCTTGAATACGGCGTGGTTTTCGCGCGCGTGTACCTCGCGGGCTCGGCCTTCGCCTTTTGGAACACGACGCTCAATAGCGCGATCCGCGCGGAGGGAATGCCCGGCAAGGCTCTCCTTACCAACGTCGTCAGCTTCGTCGCGAACACGGCGCTCACGGTCCTATTCGTCGCGGTAATCCCGCTCGGCATCGCGGGCGTCGCGCTCGCCAACGTAATCTCGCAGTTCGCCGTGACGGCTTGGCTCGGCGCGCACTTTATCGGTAAAAAGACGGCGCTGCCGATTTCGCTCGCGTCGCTCGTTCCCGACGGCAAGCTCGCTAGGCGACTGGTCGCGATCGGGCTCGCGCCGTTCTGCATGCAGTTCCTCGGCGCGTGCATGTCGCTCGTGACGAA
>DAOPXQ010000247.1:0-3727 GCA_035352395.1 Treponemataceae bacterium
ACGGAAAGCCCGCCGGTAAAGAGCGCGCTTCCGGAGGTCGGAAGGGTATGGTTAAGGCCCGCGGCGTAGTCGCCCAGAACCTCCGCGGTTCGATGCCCGACGAACAGCGATCCGTAGTTGCGCGCGGCGCGCTCGATCGCGTCCCGCTCAGGGCCGCTTTCCATCGCGAGCTCAAGGTGCTCGGGCGCCTTTCGATTGGCGATCGCGATCGCGTCATCGAGCTTACGGACGATGACCGCGCGACTATTGTTCGCAAGGCTTTTCCGCGCGACGGCGCCCTCCGGGAGGGCGGCCACGAGGGCATCGAGCTCCGCCTGGACGGCGAGCGCGAGCTCGCGGCTGTCCGTGATCAGCGTCGCCTCGGCGTCCGCGTCATGCTCGGCCTGAGCGAGGAGGTCGGCCGCGACCCATGCGGGGCGTGCGGAGGCGTCGGCTATTACCATAACCTCGGTGGGGCCCGCGAGAAGGTCGATTCCGACCTCGCCGTACACGAGCTTCTTCGCCTGCGCGACGTACTTGTTGCCGGGCCCGACTATCGCGTTGACGCGCGGTATCGATTCGGTGCCGTACGCCATCGCCGCAATGGCCTGGGCCCCGCCGACGGCAAACACCCGGTCGATCCCGCACAGGGACGCGGTCGCGAGGATCTGGTCATCCGCCCAGGGAAGACGCGGATCGGTCGGGTGCGGGGAAGGAGGGGTGCAAAGGATCACGTCGCCCACGCCCGCGGCCTTCGCGGGGGAGCTTGCCATGATCACGCTCGAAAATAGCGGGAACCGGCCGCCGGGAACGTAGAGCCCCGCGCGCTCGACCGGTATGGTCTTTTGCCCGGTAATGAGCCCCGAGGACAGCTCGATCTCGAAGTCGTCAAAGGATTCCCTTTGCCGCGCGGCGAACTGGAGCGCAAGGTCGCGCGAAAGGCAAAGCGCGTCGTAAAGATCGGGACGCGCGGCGCGAAGGCGATCCTCGCAGGCTTTGAGGTCAGCCTTGGGAATCTCGAAGCTTTCGGGGTTTGCCTTGTCGAATTTCGCGGCATACTCGCGTATCGCGGCGTTTCCCCGGGTTCTGACAGCCTCAAGGATCGTCGGGACGGCTTCAAGCGCCCCCTCGAGTCGATGAAAGGAATAGAAGGACTCTTTCAGATCGGCCGCGTCGATAATCTTGATTGCGCTCATGGCATGCTCCTTAAGTGGTGTTCAGAACCGCGTTCACTATACAAAATTTTTGCGTTTCTTGACATATCCTACATCTCTCGCTATAGTCTGTCTCGTTAGTAGTTTACTAAATTAGTAAATTACTAACAAGGAGATTATCATGAAAATACCGACAACCCTAAAGCACAAACCGGTTATCACGTGCGAGGACTACGCGAACATCGACGGACGATCCGCGTATAACTCCGAAACCCAGGGTCTGTCGCTCGGTCTCGCGCAATGGAACGACCGGGGCAACATCGACATCTCGGCCAAGGTTTGGCGCTACACCGGGGAAAAATGGTCCCGTCAGTCCGAGGAACTCCCCCTACACCGCGTGCTGGACCTCGCCATCATGATCGCCAAGGCCGAGCTTCATTTCCGCGAGGCGTATCGCTACCCCAAGCTCTACGACGAGAGTAATCCGCGGATAGACCGAATCGGCCTACAGGGCGACGCGATGACCGTCGCGGTATGCACGGAAAACCCCCTAATCGACGAAGACATTAAGCTATTCCGCGACGCGCTCGCGAAGGACGACGAAATCCTCGCCGAGCGGTTTAGCGTGCTCGCGGGCCTCCTTGCCGAGGCGGGATACCGACGATGAGCGACGCGAAGCCCTCGAAAAAGGAATTGCTTCGCGCGTTCAAGGCCGAGCGCGAGGTCGGCGGCGTATACGCGATCAAGAACAAGGCGACCGGAAAGACGCTTATCCAGACGACGACCACGATATCGAAGGCAAAGGGAATTCTCGACTTCGCGAAGATAACCGGCTCCTGCGTCCATCCCCTAATCGCGGACGACTGGAAGGCGTATGGGCCGGATTCCTTCGAGCTCGAGACCCTCGAGACGCTCGAGAAGAAGGACGCCGAAACCAGCGCAGATTTCGCCGGGGAGATTAAAGCCCTCGGCGAGCTATGGCTCGAACGGTTCCCGGAAGGGACAAGATACTGAGGAGAACGAACGACGGGATGCTCGACGGCGGGGCATGGGCATCGGTCGCCCCCATACTGGCGGACCGCAATGAGGTAATCGTCTACGACAGGAGAGGATACGGCAAGTCACCCGCGCCGAAGGGTCCATACTCAAATCTGGAGGATCTAGACGCGTTATTTCTCGCGCTCGGGCTCGATACCGTCACTCTCGTCGCCTGTTCGATGGGAGGCGGGCTTGCCCTAGACTTCGCGATACGGTTCCCGGAGCGAGTGACGAGGCTCATACTCGTGGGCGCGGTGATAAACGGCTTCCCCTATTCTGACCACATGAACGCGCGGAATTGGGAGAACTATCGCCCGCTCATCGAGCGCGGAGACGTCGAGGCCTGCATTCGCGCATGGAGCGAGGACCGGTACTTAACGAGCGAGAAAAATCCCGAGGCGAAAAAGGAATTTTACCGGCAACTCTGCGCTAATTACGGCAACCTGACCAACGATCCGCGCCTGATCAAGAACGACGCGGTCGGCGCGATCGATCGGCTGGGCGAAATCAGGGTTCCGACGCTCGTGATCGTCGGTGAAGGCGATATCCCCGACGTGCACGCGCAGGCGGGCATTCTGCAGCAAGATATTCAAGGCGCGAAAAGAGTCATTATTCCGGACTGCGGGCACCTTCCCTATTTCGAGCGGCCGGACGCGTTTATCGAGGCGATAGAGGATTTCATTCGCTGAAAGGGGCTGGTGCCCGCGCGGCACGACGCCGTGCGGGCGAAACGCAGGCTCAGTACGGCCATTTCATGCGCGCGTTCAATCGTTCGCAAGAAATCTTCCCGGCAGATAAAAAACTGCCGGGAAAACGCTTCCCTTACATCTTGAGGCTCCAGCTTGAGATAGTGGTAGTCGTGAACGTGTCCCTGTTAGCTACGAACAACGTCCAGGTACCGTTGCAGGATGCAGCCTCGCTCGACAAGTCAAGCTGCAGGTTAGTTGTACCGTTCACGAGATAATTGCCGCCGTACGGGTATATGGATCCATCGGGGGCCAGAAGATAGAGGGACACTCCCTGGTAGCTGCCCGAACCGCTGTACGTATGGCTACTAACGTTCACCGTCAGGATGGCGGAGCTCATGGTTAGTGCATTGCCGTCCGACACCGACACCGTAATACCGCTCGACACGGTGTCGGTGCTGGAAGCCGGGGTAACGATGGGGGTAGTGTTGGTATAGGTAGTCGGCAATACCGGGGTGTACGTCAATTGGTCGGAGTATTTCGGATTGATGTAGAAATCGCCGTCATACCCGCTTATCTTGATCGCAAACGTCGCAAAACAGAAGAAGCTTTTGTACGCCAAGGTACTATTGATCACCGACGCGGTTTTCCAGTTCGAGCCATACGCGTCGGAATTCAGCAAGTCGAGACCCTCGGAGAAGAACTTGGTCCGTAAGCTTGCGTCGCTGATATTGACGTCGCGCAAATAGAACCAATTGGTGTTCGACCAGTCGCTGGCCCCAATCGCAAATTCAAAATGCAGGCGATAATCGGAGACCTTCGCCGAGTCGCCAACCACGAATGCGGGCAAGGATCCGGCGGGAGTGGTCC
>DAOPXQ010000248.1:0-3718 GCA_035352395.1 Treponemataceae bacterium
TTAGGATCCTCCGATACTCATACGGTATACCCGCCATGGAACGGGGAACAGGGATAAATCGCAGCATTTACGGTAAAAAACGCAATATCTCGAGGGCAATATTCGCACTTGCGCATTGTGCCCCATCGGCCGTATTATTGTCGTATGTACAATTACACGAAAGACGACATTATGAAGTTGGTCGCGGAGAACGACGTACGGTTCATCCGCCTGCAATTTACCGATATCTTCGGTTCGCTTAAAAACGTCGCGATAACGACCAGTCAGCTGGAAAAAGCACTGTCGAACAAGTGCATGTTCGACGGCTCGTCGATCGAGGGATTCGTGCGTATCGAGGAATCGGACATGATACTTAGGCCCGACCTCAATACCTTTTGCCTCTTCCCCTGGCGGCCGTCGCCCAACCGCGTCGCGCGCCTGATCTGCGACGTCTATACCCCGAACGGAAAGCCCTTCGCGGGATCGCCCCGACAGGTCCTTAAAAACGTGCTCGAGGAGTGCCGCAACATGGGGTACGACCTTAACGTCGGCCCGGAGCTCGAGTTTTTCCTCTTTTACACCGACGACGACGGCGGGCCCACGCTTAAGACGCTCGATAACGGCGGCTACTTCGACATGGGGCCGATCGACCTCGGCGAGAACGCGCGGCGGGACATGGTACTGACGCTCGAGGAAATGGGGTTCGAGATCGAGGCCTCGCACCACGAGTGCGCGCGAGGCCAGCACGAGATCGACTTTAAGTACTCGGAGGCGCTCGAGGCCGCCGATAGCATGCTTACCTTCAAGATGGCCGTCAAGACGATCGCGCAGCGGCACGGCCTCCACGCCACCTTCATGCCAAAGCCGATCTTCGGGATCGCGGGAAGCGGGATGCACCTCAATATGTCGCTGTCGCAGGGCAAGAAGAACGCCTTCGCGAGCGATACCGACGCGAACGGTCTTTCGCCGATAGCGTATCACTTTATCGCGGGCGTCATGAAGCACATTAAGGGAATCACCGCGATCACCAACCCGCTCGTCAATTCGTACAAGCGGCTCGTGCCCGAGTACGAGGCGCCGGTATATATCGCGTGGTCCGCGCACAATCGCAGCCCGCTTATCCGCGTTCCCTGCGCCGACGAGCACGCGAGCCGCATCGAGCTTCGCAGTCCCGATCCCTCGGCGAATCCCTACCTCTCGCTCGCCCTCGTCCTCGCGGCGGGTCTTGAGGGAATCCGCGAAAAGCTCGTGCCGCCGCCGGCAGCCGACGGCAATATCTACGCGATGACCGCCGGCGAGCGCAAGCGGCGAAAAATCGACAGTCTTCCGAGCGACCTGTATGAGGCGATCCAGGAGATGAAGAAGGACAAGCTCGTCAAGAACGTGCTCGGCGAGCATATCTTCGAGAAGTACATCGAGGCCAAAGAGCTCGAGTGGAGCGAGTACAAAACGCGCGTTTCCCACTGGGAGATCGAAAATTACCTTGCTAAGTATTGATTAGATAAGCGAGCCTCGACGAAAGTCGGGGCTTTTTTTTTGGGGTATTGGGTCAATGGATATACCTACCGGTAGGTATAGTCGATTCTAGTATTTTTACCAGCATACCTACCGGTAGGTATAGTCAACTTTAATTTGTCTTCTTGTTAGCTTTCTATTACATTTAATCTATAACGGAGACGCGGTACAAACGACACGCGTTACCAAAGGGGATTTCCATGAAGAAAACGATAGTAGCGCTCTTGATCGCGACACTTACGACCTCGGCCTTCCTTTCAGCCGCAGAACCACTCAAGACAGTGCCGAAGCTAGACCTCTCCCGCTACCTTGGTCGCTGGTACGAGATCGCGCGATTCCAACACAGCTTCGAGAAGACTCTCGTCGGCGCGACCGCGGAGTACTCCCTCCGAAAGGATGGTAAGGTCGACGTGCTAAACAGCGGTTTCAAAAAAACCCTCGACGGTAAGTATCGGTCCGCCAAGGCGATAGCTTGGGTTCCCGATCCGACGCAACCTGGCGCGATCAAGGTGAGGTTTTTTGGGTTGTTTCCGGCGGATTACCTCGTAATGGGACTAGACGAGGAAAATTACCAGTGGGCGGTCGTTGGCAACAACTCGCGGCAATACCTCTGGTTCCTTTCGCGCACCCCGGAGATTCCGGCCGATCTTCTGGAGAAAATGAAAGGCATCGCGATCGCGCAGGGCTACGACCTTAAGGGACTGTACCTGGTTCCGCAAAAGGCACGATAATATCCCGTACGTTTCGTTCCCAGGCCGCGATTGGGCCGGGAACGGGACGAAACGCGGGGTTAAGCCGCGCGGATTCAGGCGATGAGAGAGAATCTGTCCATAGAGGGGTTAATAGCCGCTCTGGGTCGCGGGAGGCAAGTTTCCCCGCGAGAAAAAACAGTTCATAACGAATTTGCCCAAGCGGCACCGGCATCCGACCCCGACATGGTTCGGCAATAATCTTTGAACGATTAAACGAGTAGTGGCGGATTTCCGCCTCGTCGACGAGAGCGTGAAGAAAACGCGAAACGGCCGCGAGGGAATCCGGCATTGCCAGAAACCGTTCAACTTGAGGATGCCGAGTATATCCGCGCGTCTGGCCTGCCAATACCTTTTGCGCAAGGAGACCTTCTCTCCAAGCCGCGACCAGACCCTTCGCGTCTAGGTATTCAGGATGCAATGACCACAATCTCATTGCTCATAATCGTAATAATTCTACAAAAAAAACACAAGTTATTGAAAAGTCAGATTATTCAAATGTATAAGAAACAAGGCCGACAGAATTGTGTTTTTGCATACTATTCACCGTTAATCGCAAATTCAATCATATAGAAAACGTTTTTTGATCATTTTTTTGGCTTTTTTCAAATCCGCTTGATGAAATCACATACTAAAAACAAACATTTTGCATTATTCTCATTTTTCGAGCGCTTTATTCGCAAAAACGCCATTTCCCTTGTTTTTTGTCCTGGATAATGCTATTTTTCTGTAAGCCCGATTTTGCATGTTCTTTTTTCGCAAGAAAAGGCCGTAAAGAGGATTAAATGAAAGGATATCTGATTCTGGAAGACGGTACTGTTTATGAAGGCACCCTTCACGGAGAAGAAAAAGAGATTCTCTGCGAAGTCGTTTTCACGACCGGTATGACCGGTTACGAAGAAACGGTGACAGACCCCTCCTTCGAGGGACAAGCGGTCGTCCTGACCTATCCGATGATCGGAAACTACGGCGCCAACGACGAAGATAGGGAATCCGCGCATCCGTGGATCTCGGCGCTCATCATCCGCGAGCTTTCCCGTTTTCCGAGCAATTACCGTTCCGAGGAATCCTTTCCCGACTTTCTTAAAAAACACGGCATCACGGTCCTTTCGGGGATCGACACCCGCGCCCTTACCCGCAAACTCCGCGACTCAGGCACGATGAACGGACTGATCACCTGGCAGCTCCCCGAGGACCTCGCGCTCCGGCTCGAGGAAATCAAGCGGTACCAGGTCAGGCACAGCGTTATCCGCGTCAGCCGCAAGCGCGCCGAAACCTTCGGGAACGGCAAGCGCAAGGTATCGCTCGTCGACTTCGGCGCGAAGCAGAACATCATCAACTCGCTCGTCGCGCGCGACTGCACGGTGACCGTTTGGCCGTGGGACACGCCCGCGTACATGATCCTCGACTCGAAGCCCGACGGGATCATGCTCTCGAACGGACCCGGCGACCCCAAGGAATGCTCGGGCATACTC
>DAOPXQ010000249.1:0-3700 GCA_035352395.1 Treponemataceae bacterium
CGTCGAGTTTGCGTACCTTCTTCGACCCGTTCTTGTCGATCAGCGTCATGACGCTGGCCGGCGCCTTCGTGTCGTCGGCCTTCTTGAGGTCGAAATACCGCTTCGCGATCTCGTCCCCTTTCGCGTCCGCGAACAGCGAGACTCCGAGCGCGAGGCCAAGAGCGGCGCACATAATTCTTTTCATGCGAGAATCCTCCAATGCGTTATTGTTTACCCCGAAGGGTTGCGAACAGCTTAACGGCGAGCGGCTTGACGATTTCCTTCAGGCCTTCCTTATCCCGCCAATCGTGCCAAATCTGAAAGACGAGCATCCGACCGACGATGAGTTCCATGAACTCCGCGATCTCGTCCCTGAGTTCCGCGTCGCCCTTCCCGGATTCCGGCGCGTCGCCCTTGACGATCGCGAAAAGGCAATCGACGCCTTCCTGATAGACGACGTCGCATTTCCTGACGACGTCCTGGAGCACCGCGCTCTTCACGCTGTCGAAGTCGCCGAAGAGCAGGTCCTTTATGGAGAAGTACTCGTCCACGAGATTGTCGAAATAGCGCTCGATCTTGCGCTCGAGGGGAACCGTTCCGTCGCGGAAGAACGCGCCGTTTTCCGCCATGAAGCGCTTGGCGCGCGAATCGATCACCTCGAGGAGGATCTCGTCCTTCGACTGGAACTGGAGGTATATCGAGCCCTTCCCGAGACCGCACGCCGCGGCGATATCCGCGACGGACGTCTTGACGAACGAAATTCGAGTGAACAGCTCCTGCGCCCTATTGGCGATTTCGGCCCTTTCCATCGGCACTCCCGATACTGACCGTTTTTATCTCAGGTCAGCGTATGCACCGATAATAATCAGAGGGGAACCGCGGGAAAGTAATATTGGTCACGGGCCGACGTGACAAAAGTCACACAAGGGAAGATTTGAGGATAAAAATATGTCAAGGGATAGAAAAAAAATCGGGGAAAACGCCACCGCGCGGCGCTATTTCCCGAAGATATTGATTCCGAGAAAACCCGACGCGATGAGGACAAGCCCGAAGGCGATGGGGATGATCGAGTACATCGCAAGATGGATCGCAGAGCCGGCCTTGGCGCCGTAGACGCGCTTCATCGAGGCAAGCTTGCTAATCCGTTCGGGCGCCGTGACCCGAACATATAGCGAGTAAACCCCATAGCCCAACGCCAAAAAGCCAACCGCGACCTCGAACCAGTTGCTGCCCATGTCACCGACCTCCCCACGCACGCGTAGAACCGTATCTAAGCACGAAGGAGGGAGGGTTCGCAAGCCGTCGGGAGAACAATCCGCGATCCGGGGAACAATCCGCCGCTCGGGAATAATCCGCGATCCGGGTAAACCTGCCGGTTACCGCGCATGACACTTGCGATCAGATTAAAAAAAAGCGGCACTCCCATAAGGGAATGCCGCACAAATAAATCGAAACTAGTTACCACTCATAATACTCTCATAGCGATATCGTTCTTCAACGAAACGTAAACCCACGACTCCATAATAACTGTTGTCGTGGTTTTTCGCGCAATCGCACAAAGAGAAATATTAATGATTCTCCTTTACAACCGGATCGTAGATTTCAAAACATCCTTCATCGATCGGGACATACACGACAGGATTATGCATCTTGCCATGCATCTCCATGGTAACTTGCGAATTCGGTTCGATATCGCATCCATACGCTATCCCTGAGTCGCAAGCGAGGTATCCATCGATATCCTGTTTGCTCGATAAACAGTTTTTCACTGTAACAAAGAAGGTGCAATCCTTGTCTTGAGCCTCCGCACAATAGTATGCCAAACGAAGATCCTCAGTAGTACTATTACTTATGATAGTTAACCTAACACCACCTGTAATGCGCTCTATCGAATACTTGATATCGGGACTTATAACTGGAAGCAGGTTCCATCCAGTATTATAAACAAGTGTCTGGATAGCGCTGTTCTTTATCATCGCGCGATAACTATCATCACCGTTATAAACGACATTACAAACGTACTGAATCCAAAATTGAGATCCTGAAGGCATAGAAACCGAATCACTCGAAGTAAGCATTGGTAATAGACTGATAGGGATCATTGCCTCATCCAGACTTTTCGTGATATTAGTGATATACTCCCAATTTTCAGACTCCCATCCAGTTCCTTTCATAAACTCACAAAGAAGAAATGATTGCTCAACTTTTGACGTGATTGCTTTTGGCAATTCTGGACATACGTTGAGATAGGCCTTCCCATCGGCAATTTGCACAGTGATGGAACCATCATTCAGAACCTGCAAGTCTCCAAATCCGCCTGTTGGCGTAACAATAAATGGTCGTGTCACCGCGCTTGTGTAGCCTTGATTATCATAATATCGCACATACCATCTGTAACTTTTCCCTGCTACGACGAAGGGATACACTATCGGGGCTTTAAAATCCATTCCTTTGCTGATCCAGTTATTTTTATCTCTATGATAATAATCCGATTTGATGGTACCGTCATTATTTAGCAAGTAAAAATCCAAACCCTCAGTACCGTCAGGCATCGAGCTAATATTGACAGAGAAACCATCCGAAAGAAGCGTGATTGTCGGCGCAAGAAGAGTGTTCATCGACCATTTTGCATAAAGCGTCACATTCGCGGTTACCGTCATAGGATTTGGTGCCGATACCGTACATGCCTTGTCAAGACACCATTCCATAAGTGAGTAATTTCCCTTCGCAATGGAATTATAGATCGGATCCGAAAGGTTAAGCGTTGTTCCAGCTTTGACAGGAACATAGGAGTAATCGTTATTCTTATGATCAAAGGTAACGACATAGGTGGCGGCCTCGGAAAGATCCGTCGTAACGCCGTTGACGGTTAACTTAATCGGATCCGTCGATCCGGCGGAAGGAAACACGAAGGAAAGAGTCTCCCCCGCACTGACAGGGCAGAGCAATCCATCACCATTAACCTTCTCAATAATCGTTAAATTCGCCGTGAAACTCACCACACGGGCAGACGCCGAGGACGATTGAAGATTTGTAAAAACTCCCTTCGCATAGGCTTTTCCCGCGACTGAAATGAGACAGTCCGATCCAGTACAGATAAAATCAGCAGACTGACCGTCGTACGTTCCAGAATATATCCCGATAATTTGCGATGGAGATGTAGTCGGTGGTGTTTTTACTGGATTTTCGGGAGTATCCTCGACCGTTACGGGGTCAGCAGACGACCCAGAACTACAGCCTGCGAAGGCAACAATCGCCAAAGCCAGGGAGATTAAGAACACACAACGAGAGATTAAACGTTTTCTTTGCATCATTAACTCCTTTTTGTTAAGAATTGCATGAAAAAGTATACCATAATTATCTTTAATATTGTAAATTTTTCCATTCTCATTGAAAAAGTAAAAAACTCTTTTGTAAATTACATTCATTAAGGCCATAAGTGACGGGATAAAAAGATCATCCCGCGATCCGGGGACACCTACTTTTTTACCGCGCTCCGATGCCTTTTCCCTCCCCGAAATGCCCGATCGTCCCCCCCAAACCCTTTGCCAAACGGAGGCGGACAGCCTAGACTATACGTATGGAGTACTACGTAACGCGCGCTCGGGAGTCGATGGCATGCCGATAAAGTCTGGGCAATCAACGGAAAAAGACACAAGCCTCGCCCTGCGCGAGATTGTCGGGCGAATCAGGCAGCCCGACATCGCCTTTATACTGCTCT